>CAZVVR010000057.1:0-8107 GCA_964630605.1 uncultured Mageeibacillus sp.
TCGCTGTATTGATTTGCATGCTTATTATTTCTAGCAGTGTATTTGCAGTAGAAGTGATTGGCACATTGTTGTATTGGGAGTCGGATGGAAATGATATCAGAAAGTTTATGAATACTACTCCGTATATCTATGCAGAAACATTAGGAGGTTATAATCAGATTACACTTTCATCACAAGTAACCAATGCAATGAATCAGTGGAACGGAGCCGGAGTCCCTTGCAATATTACTAGCAATTCTTCTTCTGCTTTAGTCAAAGTATATGGTGGCACGCTTTCTGAAATTCGTACAAGGGTGCCTAGCTTTTTAAGCAACTATGCAGGTCTGACATTAAGCTCAGCAACCAAACAGACAGGCGTATATGTGTATAATTCCTCAAGGAAATACCTGTACAAGATTAATAGTGCTACAATTTATGCCCGTTCAGATAATACCTATCAACAAAATGTAGTGACGCATGAAGTCGGGCATAGTATTGGCTGGGCTGGGCATATACCAACTTCTGGAAATGTTATGTATTCATATATGTCATCAGTCACAAACCTGACAACTCGAGATAAACGACATCTTAATCAGATTCATTAAGCTTGTTGAAAGGAGCTCAATATGAAAAGAAGATATGTAATTCTGCTCTTGATCGCAGTTGCAATCATCCTTGCTTCATGTGGTCCTCAGGAGGCAGACGCAACGAAGGCAAAATCCGAAATCATGGTCGACATATCCTATAATGAGGAAACTACTGTATATAAGACTGTTAAGCAGCTTGTAGATGATTCTGACTATATCTTTCAGGGGGCTCTCTCCCGAACAGAGCAAGTAGATGGAGCTGACTGGGAGTGGCAGGTTTTTAAGGTAGATCATCTATATAAAGGCTATTCAGAGGAAACAGAAATTCGGCTGGTAGGAAGAACGGACGCGGATGCACTCACTCTCACGGTTGGTTCTGAATATCTGGTTTTTGCTACAGCCTATGAGCTACCGGTTTACCCTTGGCCGCTGATCAACCCTGTTTATAATCAGGCAGTTTTTGAAGTTGAGCCAAGTGGTGGACTCCACCTTGAAGACACAGTTGACAAGACTATGATCCCCGCAGTTTTCGAAGACGAGTTTATCAGGGATTACCAGCAGATGATCACAGATTCCGTGGTCTCCGTCATTCAACAGCCGGCATATTCCGTTGCTCAGTCTTATCAGAACAAGGACGATATGCTGAAGCATTCTGATCTTGTGGCCAAAGTCACCTTCTCTGAAATTGAGTACATCAACGAGTATGTCTCTATCGGCAAGGTAGATCAGATCCAATCAGAGTTTAAGAGTGACTCAAACATAACTATGCCTACAAGAATAGCTGTCAACGAAGACCTCAAAGCCGGAGATGAGTACCTGATCTTTCTCCGTTACGACTCGGAGCATGACGGCCTTGTTCTGGCAGCCAGAAGCGGAGCCATTGTGCGATTAGGCGATTTTGACTAGTAGGAGAGCATGCTGGCTACATTCGACTAAGCTTTATATGTTTTGAAGCTTAGCAGTGCTGCAACTGCTCCCAAACATTGTTGGGCCCTCTTTCCACTGGAACCGAAACGTTGGCCGGCTACGTGTGAGTGTAGGGGAGAAACGTACGTAAGTGTTGCAAATATATGCGCATCACTGTGCTAAGTGGCGAGTTAAAGAATATTTACATCGTCTAAAGTGAGTCATCAACTGCTGATATGTGCAATATGCACATATTTTGATCCAAAGTATTTAATATGTTACTTTAATTATATAACGATCGTTCCTTTCAAGATGCTCTGCAGTTACGGTAGGTGCTGAAACTAAGAGACAGTAAGTGCAAATGTGAGAAATCAACAAGCTGTTTAGCGAAGGTTCAATTCACAATAGGTCTAATAGCTGGACATTCGTCACATCAAGTCAAACCTCAATGCCTTTTTGAAGCTGTTGCTCACTGGTATCTAGCTTCAGAAACAAGAGAGCAGGAGGTAGATGATGCTTAAGCTAAATGGACAAAGAATTTTGCGGTACTTGCTCTTAGCATTGATGGCCATAGCAATGCTATCTCTGTTGACCGCTTGTGCAAGTATCAAGGGAACTCAAAAAGATATCGTTTTGGAGAAAAACACAAGAACAAAAGAAAGTTTTCAGAATTCACAAAATCAATTTGACAACAAAATGAATTCTCCCAGCAATCAGCCTCTGGACAGAATTGTCCCAATACGGGCAACGGAGAGTCTAGGCGAGAAAAAAGAAAAAGAGTTATCAGATTCTGAACAAGTAGCACGGGACTTCATCGAAGAAAGTTTTTCTATCTGCGGGAGTTTGTTGAAGTGGGATAGTTATCATTCTGAGAGCGGACATATGAAGTTGTTCGTAGAGTTGAGAACGGATATTTTCAAGTCACGGCGTACGTTATCAAAAATCGCTGACAGGACATACTCGATCAGTTTAGAAAAAAATAAGGAATACGTTGACGGCAGGCTGATGTTCTACCATTTTTCTGCGGTAGAACAGATCGATTCAGGAATAGCAAAAACTCAGTATGCGCTGCTACTGCAAGAAGAAGCAGGTGAATGGAAACTTGTATCTGCGTTATCAGATGATAGTGGCAGCATGCAACTGGTGGGCAAACCCTTTATCAGACAGGTACAGGCAGAGTTACATGCTGGCAACATAAAGGATGTTATGCATCTATTACATGAAATGCCTGTTAAAATCCTGGATCCGGAAGAGATGATTAGAATAAGCAAGCTCGAGGAGGCGACTATCCAGGAGGAGGCAAAACAAATGAATGAGGGATCATTAGTGCCACAATCAACGGATGATCTTGACTCTTTATCATTTAGTCGTTTTGCTATGAGAAACTATCAAAACAATTGGGCACTATCTCGTAATCCTAACTGGGGAGATTTTTCTAAATTAGGTGGGGACTGTCAGAATTATGCTTCACAAGTAATATTTGCCGGTGGAGCACCCATGGATCAGGTTGGAAGTTATCAATGGTATTATTTGGGACCAGGTAATCGTGTTCCGGCGTGGACGGGTGTTCGATCAATGCAAACGTACATTTTGAATAACAGTGGGGTTGGTCCGCATGGAGTGCTACACTCATCAGCTAATACTCTGCTCTGTGGAGACATGATACACATCGATTGGGATTATGATGGGCTATATGATCATGCTGTTGTTATTTACAATGCAGGCTCAAATCCTACACTCTCATCTCACACTCAGGATTTATTGAATTATGAGTTATCAAATCTAGGCGGTAGTAAAAGATATATCCATCTAAGTGGATATGATAATTGAATGAGAGGATACTAAAATGAAGAGAATTATTGTTATGGCTTTAGTATTTGTGTTGATGCTAACGCTTGTTATGCCGTTTTTAGTTGATGAAGTCAGTGCTACAGGCACGAATTGCACACACCAGTGGTTGCATATAGGTGAAGGTGATGCTTATGTATATGAAAGTTATACAACGCACTCGCACTACAAAACTGATGTATATAGATGCGTACGTTGTGGAGCTAGAACTAGCTATCTTCATCAACAACCAGTTGCTATTGAGAACCATTCATATGGTTATATAGATCTAGGACACATTAATCCTTATAAGCACGAGTATGAACCTGTTTGTAATAAATGTTCATTCTATGCAAATATAATCACTGTGACATGTTATGGACCACCTTGTTATGCGCCACAAAGCATACCGGTCTACGAGAAATAAGCAAATTTAGCAGCCGGTGGAGAGATAGTCTCTCTACCGGCTGTTATTATTTGGAGAGAAAAATATGAATTGCTTAGGTAAGTATTTCTTCCGTCGCCGTCCCGTGCGCAGTGTGCTGTTTATATGTCTTTTGTCACTTTTGAGCACGCTGGTGTTTTTAGGTGTCTCACAGTATCTACTGTCACAGGAGCAGTTTGAACTTATTGACAGGTTAAATTACACCACAGTAAAGCTTGATGACAGTAATTTTGCAGCTACTACCACAATTCACCCAACGTTTACAAGTGATAAAACATTTCCGCCTGACTGGTCTGCACTTACTTATAAACCCGGTCTGGAAGAGAGACTTAAGAGCTTTCACGAAAATTCCGAGGAAGTGCTGCTCTACGATCAGAGGATGGGGTTGACGCTGCTCTTCGATACCTTACACCGCATTCCTGAACACAGTGATATGAGTGTGGAGAGAGTGCTGTCTGTGCCTGATTTAGACACAGCGGAGATGACTTTTAGTGAATATCTTGAACACCAACAACTACTGGATGAACTTAAGCCCCTTCAGTTTCGTTCAGCAGTGCAGGGTATTGTTTCCGCCCGCTGTCTGAAAATCGAGTATCACACATATGAATGGACAATTCTGGATTTTGAAGCGCAGGAATTTGTGCCAGTTACGGCATTATCATATGTTTGCTATTTTGAAATTGATCACAGCCAATCTCAGCTGTCAGCTGTCTGCGATGATATGCGCTACATGAAACTGCTCTGCTTTTGTCTGGATGAAAACTTTCGTCCTTTCTTCGAAGAAGGTCATGACTACAAAATAGCTACGAGTGGAAAGGTGGACTTCAGTTTCCCACGTGATCATTATGATGCGGAAACTCGCGATATTTATGACAAGGAACGGTCTTATCTGGGTCCTTGGGGCGTGTTGCCTGTCGACAGTGAACCACAATATTATCTCGATTGTACACTCTTTGGTAGTGATTCCTATGATCTTCGTTTTAATTTGCAGGAGTCGCAACTTGCCGAGAGAGATGTATTACGGCGTGAACATCTGCAACTTCAAAAAATACCAGAAAAGGTTAAAGCTAATTTACCCTGGGATCTTTCCGAAGATAAGCGTTATGCAGTTGATATATATGGATCTGAATCAGGACCTGTCTGGGATCTTTCGCATGATTTGACTGTAGCCCAGCTGGCCGAAAACGAAGACTTATTCGCAGACTATGACAAGTATATTTCAGTGAATTCGCGCACTTTCCAGGCAGTTTTGTGCCTCGATCCGCTCCTTTTCCCTGATTTCAGCGCTGGCAATCTCTATCTAGAAGACAAGGAAGCTACTTTAGCACGTCTGGAAACAGTTGACGGTTCCGCTTGCATAATTCCGGTGCAGCTAGCTGAATATTATGATATTAAGCCTGGCGACAAGATCACCGCGGCGGTAGCTCATACGGGTTATAGTATTAGGCAAAGCACAGGTGATGAAAGGGAAATTGCAGGAGAAATTTTTGACCCATATACTACTGAGACAAAATTACCAACATCTCTGCAGGAGCTAGATTATCTGGAACAGGCAGAACAGTATGAGTTCACAGTTGTTGGCTGCTTTAATTATAAGTCGAAGCTTGATTTGTCAAAAGGAGTCTCCATAGGAGTAAAAGAAGTAAGTAATGGTGATAAGTATTTCAGCTTGTACGAAAACCTTAGCGGGGGTGGAAATGTTATTGACACTATTTTCGTTTTAGACCGAGGAGAGGGCTTTGACGAATTAGCTTTTCTCATGCCACAAACTAGTGAATTTGGTAACTTTGTGAGCAACAAAACTAATATGCTTTCTGTGCGCTTGAAGAATGGTAGCGCCAATGTGGCAAAGTATCTTTCTGACATTGAGGAAGCGGGACTGGAAGAGTACGTACTGAAGGTTGACGATCACGGTTACGCTAAGATTGAGCCTGTTTTGCAGGACATGAAGCGAGAGAGTATTAGTCAGTTAATAATATTTCTCGGCAGTGCTGTCGTTGTTCTGGTCTTTTATTTCTTTATGCTGAGCCGCTTTTACCGTTCCGATCTGGAGCGAATGTTTGTGCTTGGTACAGAGCAGAGGATTATCAGAGGTAGTATTTTCTCTGTACTGGGTCGCTACTGGCTTAGCGCAGCCATTATGACTGCTGTCATTTCCGCAGTTTTGCTGCCGCAACTGGAGCGAAATTTGCAGCAACAGCTTCAGGAGATAAATCAGCTGGATCAAAGTGTTTTACTAAATAAATTGCCGCTCCTGTTAATAGTGTTTGCCTTGCTTATGCTCGCTTCTCTTTTGCTCTCGTACCTCTACAGCCGACAGATGGCGAAAACTGTTCAGGCGTAATAATGGCTTGTCATAGTTGGAACAAGAATTTATGAGGGAAGGGGTCTTAGCTTTTGTATCTGAAACTTCTGTACGGTAGCTCGAAAAAACAGCTCAGGCAGCTTTTACTGATGGTCCTCCTTTTATCAATCCTTTTCAGCCTGCTGCTTTATAGTTTGCATCGTCAGGACCTTGTCGAAGATCAGATCGAAGATGCTAAAACCAGCATCGAGATAAAAGGGAAGGTGGATAAAAGACCGGAACAAGACTATATTTCTGCGGCGGTGTTTAATCGTTTTACTGACGGCGAGCTGAAACCATTTATACGTGATCCGGCTCTGTCGAGTGCAGTGGAGCTTGCCAGTGGCAGTCTTAGGCCCGGGGATCAAACTCTGCTAGAGGTGGATGGTTACAGTGAACTTCTGGGTTTGAGTGCAGCTGAAGCTGAACTGACACTGGAAGGGCAGATCGTCTGGTTTTCGGGTTATTCAGCGGACTTTTTCCAGGCGGAGGAATTGGAGGCGGTGCTTCTTCCTCAAGCACTCTATGAGACATTGAACGCTGACGTCAATAGTATTTCGCTGAAGCTCCTGCCGCCAGAAGGATTTAATGTACCTGAGGAAGGGTTCAGTGATACGGTAGTCAACTTGAACGTAGCAGGTTACATTAAGCAGGATATGGCAAGCCTTACTTGTTCCTGGCAAGCGCTCTGCAATTGGCATAGAGAAGTGTTTTCAAACGACCTCCAATATAATTACAGTTTGTCATTTATTTTGGCGGATAACAGCAGGTTAGAAGAGTTTCAGCTTAAGATAATGAATGTGCCGGCAGATGTGCTTGTTTATGAGGGAACTTATCTGGAACGCATGTACAGCCTGAACCGTCACAGTGCTTATATTGAGGTCCTGATTCCTCTGATCTATCTGATCAGTCTGCCTGTGGGAATTGTCAGCAGCTTTATTTTGCTCTCAGAACGCAGTGAAAATATCATTCTGATGCGCGTCCTAGGAACGGCCAACAAAACAATCTTCCTGCTTAATAACCTGGAGTCTCTGTTTAGCTCAACACTCAGTTATGCTCTGGCTTTGCTGATCATCAGTGGTCTGGGTATCAGACTCCAACTTTATAACAGCCTATGGGGGCTTTCTCTGGCTCTTGTCTATCTGCTGGGGACTAATATTTCTCTATTTGTAATACTACGTAAGAATTTAATAACGGAAGTAAAGAAGGAGATGACAGATGAGTAATGTGATTTTGGAAGCAAACAATATCTCATACAGTTATGTGAACAAGGAGCAGCGCGTTGATGCTGTGACGGATTTCTCTTATGCTTTTTCTGCTGCTAAGCTTTACGCCCTTATCGGTAAGTCGGGCAGTGGCAAATCGACTATTTTGTCCTTGTTGGGAGGTCTGACTGATCCGAGCGCTGGTGAAATATTTTATCAGGGCGAGTTGCTGCGGAATATGGACAAGGTGAAATACCGCCGTGAGAAGGCCAGTTTTGTCTTTCAAAACTTCAATCTCTTTCCCATGCTCAACAGTCTGGAAAACGTCGCCTATGTTCTCTGGATACAAGGGGTGGATAGGGCAGAGGCACGGGAGCTCTCAGCGAATGCTCTGATCGCTGTCGGTTTGGATGAAAGCTACTTCAAGCGCCAGCCGCAGCAACTCTCCGGCGGTGAGCAACAGCGCGTTGCTATTGCCCGCTCTCTCGTCAGTGGTGCGGAAATTATTCTGGCAGATGAACCCACCGGTAATCTGGATGCAGAGAACAGCAAGATAATTCTGGATCTTTTGCGCGACTTGGCTAGCAGCCGTGAGATCTGTGTCATTCTGGCGACGCACGATCAGGAAGTAATGGATATCAGTGATGAAATTATTCAGCTCTAAAGAGAATTTATGTATCGGGAATAAATTCTGACGAGGTTAACCGGGATATAGTGATCAATCTGCTGCTTGATCTGAACAAAGAAGGCAAGACCATTGTGATCGCCACACATGATCCATCACTGAAAGCTATTGCTGATCAGGTGATTCAGA
>CAZVVR010000058.1:0-8062 GCA_964630605.1 uncultured Mageeibacillus sp.
AACTGTTTTTCTTTTTCTTCCAGGCGGCTGAATATATCTTGAGCCTGATCAACATGCAGAATTTTAAATAATCTTTTTACTACTGAGCGGCTTAAAAAAGCAGCATCATGGGCAGCTTCGCCGGTTATAGCTTCTATACGTCTGACACCCGAAGCGATACCACCTTCACTGGTTATAAAAAAGATGCCTATTTCGCCACTAGAGCTTAAGTGTGTTCCGCCGCAAAGCTCGCAGGAAAAGTCTCCAATCGTTATAACGCGAACGTCATCTTCGTAGCTTTCATCAAACAAAGCTACTGCCCCGGAAGCACGTGCCTCATCAAGTGATTTTATTTCAGTTACAACAGGATAATTATCTAAAATTGCTGTGTTAACAAGATATTCTATTTTGTCTTGCTCTTCTTTGCTAAGAGCTTGATCGTGCTGGAAATCAAAACGAAGTCTGGAAGGCGAGACAAAAGATCCTCTCTGCACTACATGATCTCCCAGAACACGACGTAATGCTTCATGTAGCAGATGGGTCGCTGTGTGGTTACGGGCAATGGCCAAACGTCGTCCGCGGTCAACACTGCCCAGGATTTTCATGCCTTTAATAAAACTACCGGAAGTTATTCTCACCTGATGCAAAATTATACCATCTGCCGTTGCCTCTGTATTGATTACCTCTGCCCTTGACTCACCTGCACCGGCAGCTTTGAAAACTCCCTGATCACCGACCTGGCCGCCTGCTTCGGCATAAAATGGCGTTGCTTTAAAGACAAAGATAAGCTCATCATCTTCGTGGGCTTCTTGTACATGTTCCAAAACATTGGTTTCTTCCCGGGCGCGCAAAATAAATTCTAAGTCCATTTCCGCTTCCAGTTGCTCATGAGCAAGAGATTCGGTCCTGCCCAAAGCCTTGACATCATCAGGAAGTTTCAAGGCACCCCAGGCGGTAGAAACTTTTTCCTGTGCCGCGCGGCGGGCCCTTTCCTTTTGCCTCTCCATTAGACGCGTGAAACGTTCACGGTCAACTTTAAGTGCGCGCTCGCCGGCTATCTCATCAGTCAAGTCCAATGGAAAGCCAAAGGTATCATGCAGTTGAAAGGCAATATCGCCTGCTAAAATATTCTTCATCTTTTTTTGTGCTTTAGTGATTTCAGCATTTAAAATCTGCAAACCCTGCTGCAGAGTACGGGCAAAACGTTCTTCCTCTTTATTCAGAACGCGTAAAATGCGTGCTTCGTCCTCTAGCTCAGGATAATATTCAACTGATTGCCGCATGGCAACTTGTGTCAGTTTCTCCAGAAACGGCTCCTTAATATCCAGCAATCTGCCATAGCGGATTGCCCTTCTGATCAGCCGTCTTAGGACATAACCTCTCCCCTCATTACCAGGGATAACACCGTCTGCTACCATCATCATCGCTGAACGGACATGATCAGTAATAACTCTGATTGCGACGTCGTCTTTTTTATTTTCACCGTATACTTTGCCGCTGATTTCACATACTTTATCTAAAATTGCACGAACTGTGTCAACTTCAAACAGGTTATTTACATTCTGCATAATTGCTGCTATTCGTTCGAGTCCGGCACCGGTATCTATGTTTTTTTGTTTTAAAGGTGTGTATGAACCGTCTTCTTCACGGTTAAATTCAGTAAAAACCAAATTCCAATCTTCGACGTAACGGTCACAGTCGCAACCGACATCGCAATCAGGGTCATCGCAAGAAAATTCCGGACCTCGATCATAAAACATTTCTGAACAAGGTCCACAGGGTCCTGTGCCGTGTTCCCAAAAATTTTCCTCATTAAAACAACGTATATGATCTGCAGGAATGCCAACTTCTTGGTGCCAAATATTATAAGCTTCCTCATCATCACAATGGACAGTTATAAAAAGATTTTCTGACGGCATCTCCAGCCATTCCGTAGAAAATTCCCAGGCCCAAATGATAGCTTCACGCTTGAAATAGTCACCAAATGAGAAATTGCCTAACATTTCAAAATAGGTTCCATGTCGGTCGGAGATACCAACGTTTTCAATATCCGGTGTTCGGATGCATTTCTGGCAGTTGGCAATGCGCCTGGCCGGCGGTGTTGCTGCTCCGGTAAACCAATTCTTCATTGGTGTCATACCGGCATTAATCAATAGAATGGAGGGATCATTTTTCGGGATCAAAGAAAAACTAGGCAATATGAGATGATCTTTTCCTTGAAAAAATTTTAGAAACTCAGATCTGATTGTGTTTAAGCTAAGGGGCTTCATGTGTCGGACTCCTTATTGTCTTTGTATATTTATTTTACAATTTAAAGGCGGCTGACGCTAGAACCTAAAGAGCATGCGTCGCCGCCTTTCATTCTATATCTTATGCCTCTGTCTTACAAAATCAGGTTACAAATTCAACTCTTCAGTTAATTTCCCATCATTTCATCCAGGACGGCCTGTGGGGGTACCTTAAGCTCTTCACCGGCAAATATGTTATCGCCGACGGCTTTGTCGTTATATTCCATAAAGGCTGCATACAGCTCATCACTATAGGTACCGTAAGAATTCATAAGTATATTCCAGGGTGAATCACCGGGCTGAACAACATATAGCTCATCACCGGCAGAAGGCGTTGGATCAGTTTCTGCTTGCGTTGGGAGAGTAGTCGTATCAACAGGTTCAGTTTCGACTGGCGGAACAATCACCGGAGGTTGTTCTGTTACAGGAATTGACGCAGTTGTCTTTGGTTCCGTAACTACAGGTGTTTTGTCTCCTCCTCCACTCAATAATCTGATCAGGGCAAAGATGCTCAAAGCAATTATTGCAATTAAAACCACATAAAATACAATCTGCTTATTGCGTGAAGACCTCGCATATCGGGCTCGCTCATCTTCTTCATCATAATAAACATCTTCCTCGTCAAGATAGCTGTCATCCCAAACTTGACCCTGGTAGGCACTGTCAGTATAGTTGTCTTCCCGATCAGGTATATCATCTTCATATACTTCACTGGGACCAAAACGTCGCCGTTGATCTTCAGGAGAAGTATAGGCAAAACCCGGCGTATCTATACCATCATCTTGAATTTGCTCAAAAGAAGCTGTTTCGTCATCTGGATCTGACTGCTTCGGCTTAAAGGCATCATTATCGTCTTTTTCATCTGCCCAGCCTTGGGGAACATCAGTTTCCTCGTCAGGCTCGCTGAGAAAATCTACCATATCTTCCCGCTGATAACGTTGAGTAGCATACTCATCTACACCCGTTTCTTTGGCGTCAAAGGGTGTTCCCATTACAGCTTGCGTGTTGAAACGTCCCAGATTAAGTTGAGAAGCTTTGCGGCTGTCTTCAGTCGCAGATTCAACTATGCCCAACATCAGCTGCAATGATGTTCCGGGAACCTGAGCAGATGCGGACGTAAGCAGCAACCCAGCAGCATCATATTGATCTTCGGCACTGTTCAGGATACGCATTATATCCCCTTGTCCCAACGCCTGATAAAGCTCCTGATTGCAGATAAGAAACATGTCTCCCTGCTCAATCTGTGCAATGTTGGAATAACGCAAGGTACCCGCTTCTCCGGCTATGAAATCATTGATTCCGGTAACAGCCTGATCTTCCGAGTCTACTGCATTGAATTCAAGCGTTTCATCAGTCAGCGGATAAAGAACACCACGGCGGTAGAGCAAGGCCACGCCATCACCTAAAGTTACAGCTGCTACCTCACCATCCCGCAAAACAAAACCTGAAAAATAAGGTTCACGAGCTCCTTCTTCTGCCAGCGTTATGCGTCCGGTAACATCCATAGCGGCATCCGCTAAATCATTTAGGCCACTATCTATATCACTGGAAGGATCATTGATTTTCTCTGTCAGACGCTCGAGAGGCTCGCGCCAAGAAGTGTCTTCTTGCCTGCTGTACGGATAGCCGAAAACGGAAAACAGAAAACCCCTGTCTTCACGGTCCAGCGTCGAATCAACAGACCTTTGCTCACGTCTACCAGGAAAACGGCCATCCAAACAGTAAGAATCTACGACTCCTTCTGTTGGATAGTAGCGCGCTGCCACGGTAAGGGCTAATCGCGTAAAAATAGTTGATGGTGACTTGGCCATACGTGCCTCCCTAAGTAAAATTGATTTAAAACATTTTGCTTAATTCTAACATAAAAGAACAAGCTTCAAATAACATAAAAGCCGTAATTTTGGCATTTGATCCAATTTAATTCTGAAAACCTTCAGTTCAACACCATACTTATCTTGCTTTTAAGCTATTCATTAAAATACTCTGCTTTGTAAAGCAGACGTGCCATCTCAAAATCTGCCGGTGTTGTCAGCTTGAAATTGCGCTGGTCACCCATTACTATACGCACCGGATAACCAATACGCAAAAGCAGTGCAATGTCATCTGTTGCCTGGATCCCGTCTTTTTTCGCCAGTTCAAAAGCGTGTAAACAAATATCCAGATCCGCAGCTTGTGGGGTTTGCATTTGCCATAATTTTTCACGAGGCACCGCCAGGTCCTGCAGCTGAAAATTTGCTGTCTGTCTGATAGTGTCACTAACCGGCAGGGCTGCCACAGCGGCGCAACGTTCTGATTTTAATGCTGAAATCATTTTATCCAGCACTTTAGAAGGAACAAAACAACGCGCACCGTCATGAATCAAAACCAGAACTCTGCCCGTATACGAATTTGTAGCATTTTTTATTGCCAGCAGGCCATTGTAAACAGAATCCTGCCGCGTTTTGCCTCCGGCTACAAAATTTATAATTTTCGGATATTTTTGTTTTAAACAATCCAGCCAGCAAGAATTATTGTCTTGGCCGGCATAAATGTCGTCCGGAGCAATAACTGCGATGATATGGTCGATATTTGTATTTTTCTGAAAACGCTCCAGGCACAAATCCAAAAGGCTGTTACCGCTAATTTCAAGCAACATTTTGTTGGCATCTGCTTGCATACGTTCTCCGCGTCCGGCAGCCAGGATAACCGCATATGTCTGAAACTTACTCATTTTTTCTCTTTCTTAATTCTCACCGAAAAAAAGAAGATCAAAGGCTTCCTGTACGTTGCTTACATAGTAAAGCCGTACATCCTCTTTTTGGGTAACTTCGTAACGCTTCATCTGCTCACGCCCGGCAGCGGGTAAAACAAAACTGTTCCAACCCACCTTTACTCCCGCCTCAACGCGCTTAGCCATTTGGCTCACTGGTCTGACTTCCCCGGTAAGTCCAACCTCTCCCAGAACGATAGCATCCAGATGCAAAGCTTCTTCACGGAAAGTAGAGAGTATAGCAGCCATGATCGCAAGGTCAGCAGCAGTTTCCGCTATACGAATACCTCCGGTCACGTTTACATAGGTATCGAACTGTGAAAGATCGACGCGAATACTTTTTGCCATAACAGCAAGTAAAAGTGAAAGTCTGGAACGATCAATGCCCTGGGTCATTCTTATCGGAGTACCGTAAAGAGACGGAACAGTCAAAGCCTGTATTTCTAAAAGTAAAGGGCGGCTTCCCTCCAAAGTGGCGGTTACTACTGAGCCTGCAATGTGCCGCGGTCGTCCGCTGGCTAAAAGGGCTGAGGTCTCGCTAAGTGAAACAAGTCCTTTATCTGTCATTTCAAATACGCCCAGTTCGTCAGTGGCTCCAAAACGATTCTTAACTGCGCGCAACAGACGAATTGTTGTATCTTTTTCTCCCTCGAAATAAAGAACCACATCTACCATATGCTCTAAAACACGGGGTCCGGCTACCATACCATCTTTGGTTACATGGCCGGTCAAGATTAAAGTGATACCCAATGCTTTTGATAGACGCAGCAGGCCCATGGTGACTTCTCTGATTTGACTTACCGAACCGGGTGCTGCTGAAAGCTCGGTAGAATAAACAGTCTGAATCGAATCAATTACGGCCAATTTGGGCTTAAAAGTTAATAAAGCATCTTCTATCGCCGCGTAGTCAGTCACTGTCAGCAGACGAATAGCTTTATCTGCCAGTCCAAGTCTTTCCGCCCTGATCCGAATTTGATCTGCCGATTCTTCACCACTGATGTAAAGTGTTTCTGCCTCGGGGAAACTTCCCACGGCCTGCAAGGCTAAGGTTGACTTACCTATACCCGGATCTCCGCCCAATAACACCAGTGAACCGCATACAAAACCCTGGCCTAAAACTTGATCCAATTCCTCGATACCGGTGCAAAGTCGATCTTGCAGATCAACATCAAGCTCGTTCAAAATCATGGGTTTGAAGTCTTGATCTCTCCAATCGGACTGGACCCAACTGCCACGAGCTATTGTTTCTTTTTTTTTGCTTTTTGCGTCTGGTATCTCAACCATAGAATTCCAGGCACCACAACTTGTACAGCGCCCCAACCAGCCACTGAAATCCTGACCACATTCATTGCACATGAAAAGAGACTTTTTTGCCATTACTTCAACTCCTTTTGCCAGTATAGGTCATTCGATGGAGAAATGGTATAATTTTCCACAGCATTTCTCTATTTGACCGGCATCCTCAGTGACCTTGCTCTATTTGTTTAGTTTGCTGAGTGCTGATCCCGTTTGAGAATTATGAAAGGACTTATTGTGACTAAAAATACAGAACCAGCAAATAATGCTTACTCATCAAATTTTATATCGGAATTCGAGATTCCGGCTTTGACAATGAGCGAATCGTTAGCGGAAATAGTTCAAAAGCAGCCTGAAGAAAAAGCACTTTCATACTATGGACAAGATTTATCCTATGTTGAATTGCAGAACAAAATTAATATCTGCACACGTGCCCTCGCGGCCAGCGGTGTTAAAGAAGGAGATGTGTTGGCTCTTTGCCTGCCAAATCTGCCTGCAGCCGTTATTGCTTATTATGCTGCCAATCAGCTGGGCTGTGTTTGCAATATGATTCATCCGCTTTCTCCCTCCCGGCTGGTTGCCAAACATTTAAAGGAAACCAACAGTTGTTTTCTTTTTGTTGCCGATATCGCTGTCAATAAATTACGCCCCCTGCTGGAAGACTTAAAAGATTCCAGGAAAATAAAAGAGATTGTTGTTTGCGGCATGGCTGATGACGCCCCCGCTTGGAAACGTCCGTTTTTTAAAATACAATTACGCAAAAACAAGCCAGATAAAAAGCTCTTGTCGGGCACCTGTTCCTGGAATGAATTTTTGAAGAAAGGTGCAACAACCGGAGAAATACCTGCTCGCAGCAAAAATCATAAAAGCGTCTGTGCTTATTTGCATAGCGGTGGAACAACTGCTGATCCAAAAGCCATCATGCTCAGCGATTATAATTTTAATGCTATTGCGTATCAGGGGCTGCAGATGCTCGGTTATTCTTTGTTTGGGCCGGCTCAGTTCGGTAAAAGCATGATAACTGTATTGCCGCTATTTCACGGGTTTGGCCTTTGTATCGGCATGCACACCTGCCTTATTAATGGTATTAAGGTTTATCTCCTGCCCCGCTTTTCCGCAAAAGCAATAGCTGATTTATTCAAAAAAAACAGAGCTAATTATTTATGCGGTGTTCCCACACTTTATGAAGCCTTGTTAAAATCCGATCATATGCAAAATGTTGACCTCTCTTGCCTGGAAGCAGCATTCTGCGGCGGTGATTCGCTGACGCCTGAGCTGAAAAGCCGCTTTGATTCATTTCTTTCTGAACGCGGCTCTAAGTCAAAGCTGCGTGAGGGTTACGGCTTGACAGAAACCGTGACCGTCTGCTCCGTGATGCCAAAACAGCATCAGGAAAAAAATGGCATCGGACTGCCTTTAGCAAATATCAAAATGAAAATTATTGATTCGGATACGAGGCAAACCTTACCTGCTGGTCAGGTTGGTGAAATTTGTGTGAGTGGTCCCAGTACTATGAAAGGTTATCTTAACGATCCGGAAGCTACAGCCCGTGCTGTTGTCACGCACGATGACGGGCTGGACTGGGTTGAAACCGGAGATATCGGCTATCAGGATAAAGAAGGTTTTTTCCATTTTAAAGGGCGTTTAAAACGCACTCTAAAAGTGTCCGGTGTTCCGGTATTTCCTAAAGAAATTGAAGAACTGATCTCCGGTCTGGAACAAGTGCGATATGTTGCTGCCATAGGTATCC
>CAZVVR010000059.1:0-7726 GCA_964630605.1 uncultured Mageeibacillus sp.
CAGCGGAAGTGACACCGTTGCAAGTGTTGCCGCCGATAGTGCCAATGTTGCGCACCTGGGGGCCACCGACTGATCCGGCTGCTTCACCCAAAAAAGGTACATATTTGTTGATGATTTCGTCACTGGCAATTTTTGCGAAACTTGTCAATGATCCGATGCGGATTGTTCCGTCATCTTCTAAGGTTATTCCTCTCAGATCATCCAAACCGTAGATGCTAACCAGAGTGCAACCGGCAAGATCGCCTGAGCGTACGCTGATAAGAATATCTGAGCCGCCCGCAATTATTTTAGCCTCAGGATGTTCGTCGAGTAAGCTAATCGCTTCATCAAGTGATTTAGCTTCATAAAGTTTTTTAATATCGTACTTCATTGCTTCCTCCTACGCTGTTTCCTGAGAATTCTGATTTAGCTGGTTTTTAGTGTTTTCATAATTATCCCGCCTTATACTGGCTTCTAAATCCGATTCGAGCAGAGCGGCTTCAGCAAAGCCTTCATAAAGTTTTTGGGGCGTAATGGGCAGAGTATTGAAAGCTACTCCGGTGGCCTGCAAAATAGCGTTGCGAATCGCAACAGCAGGTGAGCAGGCAGGTGGCTCTCCAAGAGCTCTGGTGCCGAATGGGCTGGTAGGCTCAGGGTTTTCCACAAAAGCAACTTTGAAATCGGGATGATCCATAGTTGTGCTTAGTTTATAGTCTAAAAGATTGTCGTTCAGAACACGACCGGTATTTTCGTCATAAAGCAGCTGTTCAGATAGAGCATAACCGATACTCATGCTCATGCCACCATGTACTTGTGCTTCAGCCGTTTCAGGGTTAATAAGGTTTCCAGCGTCATGAACGTTACAAATATCCAATATTTTCACTTTGCACAGTGGAATATCTACTTCGATCTCAGCTACGGAGACACCAAAGGAATAGGCGTTGCTCTTAACCTGATAGGTGCTTTCTGCTGTAATGTGGTTGCCTTGCTCATGGCAGTACAAAACATTTAAAGCCAGGTCGCAAAGACTTAAAAGCTCGCGTCCGTCGCTCTTGCGAACAATTTTGCCGTTTACTAAATCCAGCATTTCAACCGGCATGCGTATATAACGATGCGCGTTTTTCAGGATACGTTGCTTGAGCAAATTACCGGTTTGATTAATAGAAAAACCTGCAATATATGTTTGACGCGAAGCATAGGCTCCCAAACCAAAAGGAGTAATATCAGTATCCTGAGTGGAAACGATATGTACCTGATCAACAGGAATTCCAACGGCTGCAGCGGCCATTTGGGAGAAAGCTGTGTCAGCACCCTGACCTATCTCAGTTTCGCCCAATTGTAACTGAATGGAACCATCCTGATTCAGGACCATCCTGCAGGCAGAAGTTTCTACGGATATCGGCCATACTCCGGTGTTGTACCAGAAAAGCGACATTCCAATTCCGCGGCGAACCGGACCTTCCTGAGGTTTAGCATATAGTTTGCGTTTTTCCTCATAGTCGGTCATTTCGATAACTTTATCCATTAATTGATTATAAGTATCGTAGTAATTTTCATTTTTAGAGAAACCATCGACATAACCCTTGGGCATTGAGTTTTTACGTCTGAATTCTAATGGGTCCAGGTCCATTTGTTTACAAATGTCCTCGGTATGTGCTTCGGTAAAGAAAGTTGCCTGAGGCATACCGTATGCACGCATAGCTCCGGCGACAGTTTTGTTAGTATAGACTGTGTAACTGTCAGCTTCGAAGTTTTCACAGGGGTAAATCTGATTAATGGAGCCCATGGCTTTGGCCGCAATTGAGTGACCGTGAGAAGCATACGCTCCCTGATCGGAAAATAATTTTGCTTTTCTGGCAACGATAGTTCCGTCAGGACGCAGCCAGGATATCATATGCGTGTGCATGGCGTGGCGAACCCTATTGTTTACAAATGTTTCTTCTCTGGTTGTATCCAGCATAACCAGACGGCCGCCGACACTCAGAGAGGCAAAAGCACATAAAGGTTCCCACAGGGCATCTTGCTTATTGCCGAATCCACCACCGATATAGGGCTTGACAATCCGTACATCGCCCCAGGGCAGGCAGTTAGCCTGTCCGACTACCCGGCGAACAATGTGAGGAATTTGTGTTGATGTCACGACAGTGACACGTTTCTTTTCCACATAGGCATAGCAAACGTTAGGCTCAATATGGGCATGCTGAACTGTCGGCAGATGGTACCATCCTTCGACCTTGGTCAGCCCTTCTTCTTTGATTGCGTTTTCGTAATCACCTGTGCGTATGCTTGATGACGCTAAAATATTGTTGGGTGTAATGTCCTCATGCAATAAAGGTGCGCCTTCTTTTAAACTTTCGAGTGGATCGAGGACGTGTGGATATTCCTCGTATTCAACTTTTATCTTATTTAATGCCTGCTTAGCTGATATCTCATCCTCAGCTATGACAAGAGCAATTTCATCTCCATAATAGCGAACATGTTTATTTAGCAGTAAGCGATCGGCAATATCCTGATGTTCAGGGTCGGTTGTCCAGGGATGTCCCGCAGTTGGAAACGGAACATCGGGAACTTCAAAGCAAGTTACAATTTTTACAACACCTTTAACTTTTTCAGCTTCCGAAACATCCATTTTAGTGACTAGGCCGTGGGCAATCGTCGACGTTAGAACTTTAACAATTAAAGCTCTCTTGTCGCAGAGATCAGCAGTATACTGTGCTCTGCCGGTAACTTTATCAAAAGCATCTACTCTTTTGATACCTTTCCCAACGCTCATTTATATCCTCCGTTCTTGATAGTACAATTCTTCTTTAGTTTATTTTCATGTATTTTAACACATAAAGGTCTAAATAAATATTTTTGCATACAATTAATGCATGGTTATTATGACTTTAGTACTGATTATACTATATTGTAAAAATATCAGTGTCTACCATGCTAATACTTTGGAGAGAGGCAATTATGACAAAATTTAAAAGTATTTACGAAAGAGCTAAGTCAGATCCCGGCAAAGCTGTTATCGGACTTGTAGTACCAGATAAGCACAGTCTGGAAGCAGTCGGGCAAGCGTTCAATCTGGGCTTGGCTTCAGCTGCGTTTTTCCTGACAGCAACTTGTGACCAGACAATTTTTGAGACTGTGAGAAAGTCTCAGTTTCCTTATTACGTCTTAGAAACTGCTGAGGAGGCTGCAGATTATGCTGTCGCAGCTACGGCAGCGGGAGAATGCCAGATGCTGATGAAGGGCAATACTGACACTGCTATTCTCCTGCGTGCTATTTTGAAAAAAGACAGCGGTTTGACTATGGGCAAACTATTAACGCATCTGGCCTGGCTGGAAATGCCGAGCTACCACAAACTTCTGCTGGTAACGGACGGTGGCATGATTCCATACCCGACTTTGGAGGAAAAAGAACAAATATTGCAACATGCAGTAAATTATTCGCACCAGCTGGGACTTGCTGAACCGAAAGTTGCAGTTCTTGCGGCTGCAGAGAAAGTAAATCCCAAGCTTAAGGAAACTACGGAGGCGTATTATATAAAAAAACAAGCAGCGACGGGGAAATACGGCAAATGTATAGTAGAGGGACCCATATCATTTGACCTGGCTTATGTGGCTGAAGCTGCTGAACTTAAAGGCTTTGAAAGCCCGGTCGCCGGTGATGCGGATATCATGCTGGTTCCGGATCTGGTTTCTGGAAATTTGCTAGCCAAGGCTCTTGTGTATGGTGGCGGTGGTGAAATGGCAGGTTTGATTGTAGGAGCGCGCGTGCCGGTTATAGTTCTTTCCCGCAGTGCCTCTTCCCGAGAAAAGATGAATTCTATCGCCATGGCAGTTTCGCTGGCACAGACTGAGAAAGAAGATTATTAATGAATATATTAGCTATAAATCCCGGATCCACTTCAACCAAGGTTGCCTTGTTAACCGGAGACTCTTTCCTGGTCGAAAAAGCAATTGTACACAACAGTAATTTATTGTCTCAGTTTAAAAATATAAATGATCAGTTGGATATGAGGATTCAGGCTGTCAAAGAATTTTTAGCCGATAATCAGGTAGCAGCTGAACAACTCGATATTATAGTGTCACGCGGCGGGATTTTACCTCCGGTGAAGCATGGAGCTTACTTTATCGACCAGCTGCTGGTAGATACGCTTTTGCACAGACCGGTGCAGGAACACGCTTCCAATATGGGCGCCGGCATAGCATTGAAAATATCAGAACAAGGCGGTGGCATACCGGCTTATATCTATGACTCTATTTCCGTTGATGAGCTTTTGCCGGAAGCGCGTCTTTCCGGAGTAAAGGGTTATGATCGCAGGAGTTTTTCCCATGTACTAAACACAAGAGCTGTTGCCAGAAAAATAGCTGACCGGGAAGGTTTTAATCTTTTAGAAGAAAATATTATCGTGGCTCATTTGGGAGGAGGGATTTCTCTAAATGTTCAAGCCAAATCCGAGCTAATAGATGTTATTTCAGCGGATGAAGGCCCTTTTTCTGCAGAAAGAGCCGGAGCTCTTCCGATATACAATGCTTCGGAAATTGCGAAAAAGGAAGGCGCAGATGCTTTATACAGTTATGAGATAGGACGGGGAGGACTCATTTCATATTTAGATACCAATGATGCACGCGAAGTTGAAAAACGAATAACTCAAGGCGATAAAGAGGCAGAACTCGTGCTCAAAGCCATGGCTTACCAGATAGCTAAATCAATTGGTTCTTTAGCTCCGGTTGTTTGTGGTGACGTGCGAGCCATAATTTTGACCGGTGGTCTGACTAATTCCGAATTTATCACCAAAGAAGTAAAAAAGCGAGTTAATTCTATTGCTCCGGTTTATATTTATGCCGGGGAATTAGAGATGGAAGCGTTATTGGAAGCTGGAATACGACTTTTGAGAGGAGAAGAAGAGGCACATAAATTTACCACTGATTAATCTTTGCTCTTGTCTTGATCTGCTTCTTCCATCATATTGTCCCAGTAATCTTCCAAAAATGAAGCTGAATCATCGTCAAATTCTCGATATTGACGCAACTTTTGTTTGTGTTCAAGATCCATTTCTATAGGCGAATGCTCCAAAAGTGACGGGTCATCAATGTAGGTTTCAAAAAGTCGCAGACTTTTGATCAGGTAGAAACCATCGCAGATACGCTCATCAATGCTAAAATTAATATCTATAGTTTTTTTCCATTCCAACTCGCCTGAAGAGATGTTTTGGTAAGGTTTTTTGTAAATTTTACCTATGGTGACAAAAATAGAAGTGGTTCCAAATTCATAGAGATGATGGAATGGTGCTTCAGCGCCAAGACTGCCCATATGTGATACGAAAACAGAGGAATAAAGCGGAATATTATCCATTATGCTTTTGGGCATAAAACCATGAAAGTCCAGCACACGAAGAATTGACAGGGCAAAGCGAACCAGAAACCTGGGTAGATTTGTGGCAAACTCGATCAGTCGGTCGTCACTTTTTGATTGACCGTCTTTTATGTAGCTTATATGCTCGCTCATCTTATCCGTCACTTCTTCAATAGTATCGTGTCCATCGCAGGTTATTTTAGCAACTGATTCAACACCCTCATCAGTCATGAGAGTTTTGACAACATATAAAACGTCCATAGTGTTGCGACGGTATAGTTTGCGACCAGCAATAAAACGGTTGAGGTGAGGTCTGCGGTAGAGAGTGTGAAGCAGGGCGGAAACAATTACATTAAACAGGGTTATACGTTTACCCTGCCGGCGCTTTTCGCGAATATATTCCTGAACATTTTCCACACAAAAAGATTTTCCGTAATAGACAGCTGATTCATTTCGTCCACGCATAACGTAAGGCATGATATGCATCATGGGATCGCCGCCTTTTACCAGCTTGCCGTCTTTTCTTCTGTTTAAAAACATATATCTCCTCTTATATCATTTGCCGGATTAGGCAAATCACCAAAACTTATTATACACTTTTGTCTTAATTAATCTTCCGGATCATGAATCTCTGTTTTTGCCTGTCTTAATGCATGTTTTTTGCTTCGATATTTCAGGGAAAAATGCAAAATAGCCCAGTAAACGCAGATTGCGCCTAAGCTTATATAAGTCAGTAGCTCGGACTGAACAGCAAAGCCAACAAATAAGAGTATAGGTGCAGCAAAGATGATAGCGGTGCTACTGCCTGTTACCAGATTCATTGACATGGGTGTGCGGAAAAGCGGGTCAACTTCACGCAGAAGCATAATCCCTATGCTGGCCGTCCCGGTCATCATGCCATACATGCCCATCATACCGGCGACCGGATAATCGGGGTAGACTATTTTGGACATCTTTATATTGTAAAACAAGGTGGCCAATCCTCCCAGAGTCGTCAGGATCAAAAATACCAGCCAGTTTTCTTTTAAACGATCTATGGAAATTGTTGCGATAGCACCTACGATCATTACGTCAAAGGCAAAGCCGGAAATGCGGTTTAGCAGGTAGGTATTGGGGTATTGACGCGACATCCAGCCTTTTTGACGAAACTTATTCAAAGACCCGCGCAGTAATAAAGCGATAACAGAAGCAAAAAGGAAATTGAAACCCCAGAGCAATGGTGTCAGAGTTTCGACCAATCCCGACAAAGCAGGAAATTGTCCCAGCACCCACAAAAGGCCATAAATAACGCCGTAGGTCATTAAATACACCAAAACAATTAAAGCTACCTGCAAAGTCAAGCGGTCAATTGGCTCGGACAAAGGAACCTCATCTTTTTCCTGAAAAACAACTTCTGCTTTTTCACCTGAATGCCGAAGAGAAGTTTGAGGCAATTTGCCTTTTTTCTTTAGATAGTAAAGATACGCTATTCCTCCGATACTGGCCCAGACAAAACCTATGCTGGCAATGGCCAGACCGAAATTTTGTCCTCCGGTGAATCCGTATGATTCGTACATAGCCCCGATATTATTTCCTTGCCCCGGTCCTTGTCCGTAACCCATGGGTAATAGAATGCCTGATGCTTTGAAAAATTGTGGTGCGAATGTCAGAGATGCGATAATGGTTATGATCATTCCAAGCGCACCTTGCATCAAATAGTTAGAAACTATCAGCATGCCTGAATTGACGCCGTTATAAATGCCGTCGCCTTTTTGTTTTTTAATGTCCTGAATGCGAGGAACCCTGAGACTTAAAGCTATAAAACCAATAGCTAGGCCATGATAAGTAAGCATATGCAGTAAAGAGGTGTCAATATTAATAAGTCCGGTTTCATTGATTATAAGTCCGATGAAACCGGCAATTACAGAAGTCGGAGCTAATGTATTACGGAAAAATTTTACTTTTCTACGCAAAAGATTCGCGAAAAGCAATAATATTGCCAATATCCCGCTAGTTAAAATAAAACTCCACAACTCTTTGTTAGCTGATGATAAATCCATACTCTCCTCCGGAAGGTTTTCTTCAGAAACAACTCTTAATTGGGCAATACCTTTTATCCTGATAGATCACAGCAAATGCTCAATTAATTAATTCGGCTTTTGCTGAGATTTTATCTGTTTAATGGTTTCAATATATTTGTATGCAGAGCGCGGCTTTCGGTTAATGCTTTCATAGACAATCTGATCACGGGCGTCAGTAAATTGCAAACGTTGTGGGCCAATACAGTCAACTTCGTAAATGTTTTTCAATGGAAAACGGAAACTGATCTTTTGATGCGAATCAAAGTATTCCAAACGATCAGGGTAAAGTGAAACAGAACCTGAAATCATTTTTTTATTTTCAGAAGCTTTGGAAGTC
>CAZVVR010000060.1:0-7638 GCA_964630605.1 uncultured Mageeibacillus sp.
GCAATTTTGCGAGCTGAATTGAAAAGCGGCATCGATACCGTGCTTGATTTATTAAACTTTGAAGAGAAAATCTGTGACGCCGATTTACTGATAAGCGGTGAAGGCAGAATCGATAATTCCAGTTTATCAGGCAAGACAATAATGGGTATTGCCAAACGCGCAAAAAAATTATCTGTTCCTGTAATTGTTGTTGTTGGCAGTTATCAACTTAATTTGGATAATGTATACGAACACGGTATTGATCTGATTTTACCAATTATCAACCAACCGATGACCCTGAAAACAGCTATGGAAAAGGTGGATCTCCTCTTGTTTGAGGCCGGCAAAAATATAATCCGCTTATTAAAATTTTCAGATTTAATAAAATATAATAATTAGAAAATCAGGCATATGTTAAAACTGATAATTTCAGTTTGTTTTAAAGCAAGCTCAATTTTGAATAGCAGCGCGATCCGGGAGTTTCCAAAACATTAGCCCCGTTGCAACGATTCCTACAAAACCGGCTACAATAAATGCCTGTGAAAGATTGGAAACATCCGCGATCGCTCCGGTAGCTGCAGGTCCTGCCACCATGCCAATACCATAAGTTGCCTGATAAAAGCCCAGTGCAGTCGCCCGGCGTTCTGATGAAATATGGCTGGTAGCCGCATCCATGAAATAAGTCATTTGTGTGGCAGAGACAAGACCTAGCAGAAACATAATGATCAGTAATGTCAGGTAGTTTTTGGCTAACGGTATGCTAAAGAGCAGCAAAGCATTGATCAGCATAGCTGTGAGCAGGATTTGTTTAGGCCTGAAAAAACGCAACAAGACTCTGCTGACCAAGACGATAGCTACCAATCGGGCCAGAGTGTTAATTGTGACCATGATACTGATTTGTGACGCTGATATGCTGTGGCCGGACGCATATTGAGGCACAAAACCCTGGGCACTGGAATAAGTCAGAAACTGTGAGACAGCAGCAAAAAGCGATCCCCAGACCAACCCTTTGTCCTGAAGACTAAGCTTTAAACCCTTAAGTACAGGTTGTCTTTTCTCAGCTCCTTTTTTAATTTTTAATTTATCGACGGGCAACAAGAAACAGAGCAAGAGTCCTATGGCCGAAAAAACTGCCCCCAGGCCAAAGCCGCTTTGATAGCCAAAGCGTGCTATCACCTGACCTCCGACGAAAGTAGCGACAATTGTGCCTGCACCATTAACAAATGCCAGATGGCTTACAGCTGATGTACTATCATCGACGTTATAATTCATGTAGAGAGCAGAGATCTGTACCCAGAAGGCGGCCGCTACACCTGCCAGTGCCCGAAAGATGAAGATTATCCAGACTTCCTGTGTAAACATCAGGCCCAAAGCACTGATAAGGGCAGAAACCAAACCTGCAATTACAAAAGTTTTCTTTTTTTGCAAATAATCTGACCAGAGGCCGAGCGGTAAGCGCAGAATCATTTGAGTGAAACCGTAACCTCCCAAAATTATACCCGCTTGAGTTAACGTAGCTCCGACTTCTTCCAAATACGGCGTTAAGAGGGAAGGATATGTATAAAGGGCCATCCAAAAAAGCGTGGCTATCACGAGTAGTAAGGGGCTTTTATTCTGAGAGCGCCAGTTATCAAGACGTGATAAATTCTTTTCCTCTGTCACATTTGCCTCCTTTTATATAACAGGTATTATAGACTAAGCTTGAGACCAATATTTTAATACAATAGATTTAACAGGGAAAATTAATGAATATTGATGATTTAATAAAAAAAGTCGAAGAAAAAGAAAATGATCTGGAAGAACTGCGAGAACGTTGGAACAGACGCGCTGCAGGTTTCCCTGCTTTACCGGAGGAAAAGCAAATAAACAGTTTTGCCTTTGTGGAGCAGTATATGTCACTGGAAAATATTCGTTTGTTAGATGTAGGCTGCGGATCCGGCCGTTACCTTTTGTTGGCCCTGGAGTCCGGCGTTGAAAAAGTTGTCGGTGTCGAGATTGCCGATAAAATGCTGGAAAAAGCTGAACAAAGTCTGAAAGATGCGGGCTGGACTACCAGAAACTATGAACTGGTCCGTTCTTCCTGGGAAGAAATAGACTTGGAAAAACGGGACTGGATTCGGCAGTTTGATTTAGTTATGGCGTTAAAAACACCAGCACTCAACTCTGTTGCCAATGTGAAAAAAATGTTGGCAGCTTCGCGTCACGCTTTCTTTTTCTCAAACCACCTGCAACGGATTGAGCCATTATTTCAGACTCTTTACGCTAAAGTTCATGGCTATGAAAAAGCCTTCGGGAATGAGCACGCACATGTATTATCTCAACTCCTGGAGGCTTGGGGCTATAAACCTGTTACCCGTACCTTCGAAATCAGTGATTTACGTTCTGAACCTATTACAGATCTGCTGATTCGTTACGGAGATTGGATTTTTACAGACTTTCCGACAGCTGAGGAAAAAGAGTGGCTCCGGCAGCAGCTGGTCAAGCTAAGTGATGACGGTAAAACTGTAAAGCATACCGCAACAACCACTGAAGCGCTGACCTATGTTGATGTAAGAGACGTGGATATTGAAAAGATTTAATTTAATTTTCGTATAAAAAAAGCCCTGTAAGTGAAAACTTACAAAGCTTCTTTAGTGGCGTACCTGCCAGAACTTGAATCCGGAACCTTCTGATCCGTAGTCAGACGCTCTATCCAATTGAGCTACAGGTACATTTCAGCTTTACTATATTAACGTGCAAGTTCGTCTTTGTCAATATCCAACGGTTGGCAGCCGGGGCAAAAATGAGTACCGCGCCCGGCCACGCGGATTTTTCGGATCGCGGACGCACAGACTTCGCAAGCTTCCCCGTTTCGCTGAAAAACCTTTAACTGCAGTTGGAAATGTCCGCTATTGCCCAGACCATCCACATAATCGCTGAAGGTGGTTCCTTTATGCCCAATGCCTTCAGCTATAACAAGCCGGACTGCTTTTTGTAAAGTCGCCGCTTCTTTTTCTGACAAAGATTCATTTTTTCTGCCGGGATGGATGCCGGCCCGAAACAGTGCCTCATCGCAATATATATTACCAACGCCGGCAACTACTTCCTGATTGAGCAGAAGCGATTTTACTGTACTGCGGGGGCGGCGTTTTATCTGAGCAAGGAAATCCTGGACGGTCCATTCCGGACTCAGTGGTTCAGGACCCAAACGGGAAAAACCCGGATCCAGGTGTTCTCCGCCGGGGGTTAGCAGCCATATTTTGCCGAATCTGCGCACATCATTGTAATCCAGATAATAAATTTTTCCCTGACTATCTGACAAATGAAAACGTAAATGGGTATGTTTGGCCGGCTCCTCGTAATGATCTTTATACAGCAGCTTACCTGTCATTCGGAAATGCACCATGATAGTGGCAACATGATTTATCCGTTGCTGATCTTCACGGAGATCAATCAAAAGATATTTACCGCGCCGTCGTAAGTTGAAAATTATACTATGTAAAACAGGAGGCTGACCGTATTCAACCAGCGGATCAGCACAAAACACTTGAATTTTTTCTACTTTTTTATCGAGTAAAAGCGGAGTCAGACTTTTGCGTATAGTTTCTACTTCAGGAAGTTCAGGCATATCACTCTTACGGCTGCGGCGCTTGTTCTGACAAAATAGTCAGTCTGGCTATGCGATCAGATTCCACCTGTACACCTAAGGTAAGATCGATTCCTTCATGCTCTCCGCGAATCAGATAATCATTTTCACGTGCAAAGGGATATCTTATGTACAAATGGTTGATCGGATCACCTACACTGAGCCCGCTGCCGGTTTTATAATCAGTGTAAAAAAGATCGATTTGCTTGATAATACCATCAAAGTTCAGGGCTTCTGCGTCAAAAGACCCAAAGGCATCTATTTGAATTCCAGGCCAGCTTACGCGGAAATTAACTTCTCTGCCTTGGTTTATGTCTTCCGGGTCAAGGTCATCCTCATCATTTATAAGTCTAATATCCAGAGGTATGCCTAATTTAGCCAAAGAAGTCGACGATGAAAGTCTGCGTGTGATGCCTTCCAATCTAAAACTAAAATCATCATTAAGAAAAACCTCGGTATCACTCAGATCCAGTGATTGCGGAATTCTTTCGTTGACGCTAATCACAGAATTGCTTTCCCGAAAAGAAACGGTGCGGCTACCCGAACCATAAGGCAGGTTAGGCTGCACGACTCTGGCATTTCCGGGCATCAGTTCCACAATACGATAAGAACGCAATTGCATGGCAGTGAACTCATCATAATATGCAAGCAGGCCGGAGACACGACTCTGAATTGCCTGTTCATAGCTGTTTAAGTCCAGATTTTGCTGCTGATGCAGCAAAGCAAAAAGAGCTTTAGAGTTTTTCTCTTCCAAAGCACTGAAATACAGACGGATAAAATCATAAAGAAAAGATTGCTTAGTTACCCAGGCTGACGAAAAATAAGGAATGCCTTGATCAGTTTTATTGATACCGACGGCAAATCTGTCCTGCTGGTTGTCACTTCCCTGTGTGATGATATACCAAAAAGAGCTTTTATCAGCTTCATCGGACAAAGCAGGAACAGCGCGAGAAATATTCAGACGCATAGTTTCGGTTTCTTCGGCTGTAGCCTGAACAAAAGAGACAACATCACTTCTAAGCACCTGGTTCAGAATTCTTATGTAACTTACGAAATCAGACAAAGAGATTTCGTTTTTTTGACGAGCGGGTATGTGCTTCCAAATAGATTCTATTTTGTCAGGATTATCCATAGCGAGGATCAGAGTGCGGATAGCTTCAGCTTCGTTAAGGTACTCGCCATTTTCAGGTTTTATAAATAATTCTTCTTTTTTTACCGGTTTTTCAGAGGCAGAAAGATTAAGCAGGCTGCAAGAACTGGCAAGAAAAATTGACATGACGAAGATAAGGGTCAGTGCCAGACTTATCAGGCGATTCCGGCTTTGACGGCACGACTTATTTCGATACTTGCTCATCTTCAGCCTATTTATATCCCTTCAATTTTGCGCGCAATCGCTGTATAGCATTATCTATACTTTTGGTGCTTCGTCCCAGTTTTCGGGCTATTTCCCGGTAAGTCAGACCAAGTTGCAAACCTGATACTACTTCCAGTTCCAGTGTACTAAGATTATCTTGCATGAAAGCAAGAAAGGCTTCAAGCTCTTCTGCAGATATTACTTTCTGATCCGGTGCCGGAGCATCATCTTGCAGCGTATCTGCCAGCAGGATTTGAGAGTCTGAATCCTGATCTGTTATTTCTGTTTCCAGAGAAACCGAACGGTTCAGCGGTTCATGTCGTCTGCGCGAAGCCGAGCGCACTGCATCCAACATAGATCTTTGTATAACCAGCCGGGCGAAATAGCGAAATTTTGTTTTTTGTTCAGGATCATATTGTTGAATTGCCTGTAGAAGTCCTATCATTCCTTCTTGCAGCAAGTCATCTTTTTCGCCGCCCTGCAGGAAAAAGGGCCGGGCAACACTTCGTACCAGATTTTTATAAAGACGCAACAGTTCTGCAGTGGCTTCTTTATCTCCGGCATTACTGCGGCGCAAGAGTTCTAAGTCCCGTTCCTGAATTGAATCTTTTTTCTTTGAATCAGACTTATCAGTCATTAGAAACCCCGCTGTCGCATGGCCTCAAAGGTTATAATTCCGCAAGCTACGGAAGCATTAAGAGAATTAATTTTACCTCGTTGCGGAATCGCGATCTGAAAATCACAGTGGTTAAGTAATTTTTCACCAATACCCTTACCTTCACTGCCGATAATTAGAGCTACTTTTCCCTGCCAGTCAACATCGTAATACTTATCTCGTGCAGCATCAGTTGTACCGTAAATCCAGAAACCTTCATCTTTCAGCCTTAGCACGGTTTGTGTCAGATTGCCCACCTGGCAAACAGGCACATATTCTATGGCTCCGGCTGACGTTTTGGCCACAACTGCACTGAGAGAAACTGAGCGGTGCTTTGGTATCACTACTGCGCTGACGCCTGCCCCATCAGCGATTCGAAGAATCGCCCCTAAATTATGGGCATCCTGTAAATTGTCTAAAAATATCAGAAAAGGAGAAGTCCCTGCTTTCTTTTCAGCTTGAAGAACTGCATCAAGGTCAGCGTATTTATATTCTTCCACAATGGCAATTACCCCTTGGTGGGCATTAGATATCGCTATGGAATCAAGTTGAGCCCGGTCCACATAAAAAACCCTGGCACCACTGTCCCGGCTCTGCCGAGCCAATTTCCCCAGAGGATCAGTTCCGGGAGCTTTATCTGCCCTGTTCAAAATAAAAAGTTGCTTGACTTTGCGTCCCGCCCGCAAAGCTTCGTGTAAGGGGTTACGTCCCTCTATTTGTTCTCCCGGAGGCAGATCGATTTGTGGATTATTTCTTTGATATTTTTGCTCGTTTTCCCGCGACACTTTTAGTAAACCTTTCTGAGCATATATTTTAATTAAATTATTCAGCTGAATAATTTAAACAATAGCCTTCAGGGCAGAACGAATAAGTTCAGCAACACGCTCGGTATTTCCTGCCAACACATGTGCTCCCAGAAGCGCTTCCAACGCCGTTGCGGAGCGATAATCGGCCTGCTCTGCTCCTTTAGATATGCTCTTGCTGTGATAGTTGCGTGATCTTCGCAAAAGTCTTCGCTCTGTGTTACTGAGTTGGGCAGGGTCTTCTTCCGCTAATAGAACGTCCAGAAGATCAGCCTGACCTTTGGCACTGACAATTTCAACAGCTCTTTGATTTAGCGCGCCGGCAGGTGCTTCCGTTTGTTTGGCCAAAGCCATCCTGATTTCCAACTCATAGACTGCATCGCCGATCCACGCCAAAGTGGAGATAGGATAATCAAAAATTTGCAACCTGTCTAAAGGCGTATAGGTAGGTTTATCTATATGAATAGTAGGTATGCAATTGTCTAAAGTTTCGTTATCCCTGGTTTTCAATTTTTTTGTAATTTTTTTTAATTTATTCAATGAGAAAACTCCAATTAGTCTTCCAATAAATGAATATGTACGCCTTGAGCGGTATCTTCCAGTCTGAAACCGAGCTTGCTTATTTCATCTCTGAGCTGGTCTGCCTTTTCGAAGTCGCGCTCCTGCTTGGCTTTTGTACGTTGATCTACCAATTCTTTTACTCGTGCCGGGATAATAATCTCTTCTTGTTCATCTGGCTTCAGACCCAGGACATGGCAGAGTTCAATAATCGTTTTACGTGCATTTAGCAGCCGAGATTTAGAGGCTTGTTCACTGGCTGCCGCTGTATTAGCTGCCCGGATCAGATCAAATATGGCCGCAATTGCGTCTGCTGTATTAAGATCATCATCCATAGCCTCTGACCACTTGTTTTTACAAGTTACAACAGCTTGTTCCAAAGCCTGGTCTATTTTCTTGTCACCGTTTTCATCGGAACTTTCAGCTACAAGTTCGAGTGTTTGCAAGCAAGTTCGGATTCGGCGGTAGCTGGTGACAGCTGCATCCAACGGGTTATCATCATCTTTATCATCTGTGAGGGTGAAATTAATCGGCATGCGATAGTGTGATTGTAAAATGTAGTAACGTATTATCTCATACGGATAAAGCTCCGCCAGTTTGCGTACCAGAAAGAAATTGCCCTTGGATTTGGACATTTTTATTTGGTTAACATTGACGAAACCAT
>CAZVVR010000061.1:0-7541 GCA_964630605.1 uncultured Mageeibacillus sp.
CAATTAGCAAAAAAGCACAAAACAGTATCAGAAAAAAGCGTGAGGCAACTCTATGAAGCAGTTACGATTTAATATCAAAATATTTTTGCTGATATTTATTGGTATGTTTATTCTGTTTACGGTAGGAGTCGTTTTGCAAAGCCAGCGTGCGCGAACAACTTTATTGGCATCCTCAGGAGAAAACAGAGCGGCTCTGGCTCAGCGCTATTCACAGGCGGGCATGATTTTTAGCGCAGATGGCGAAAAGCTGGCTTACTCTGATACAGACGGACACAGGAGCTATAGCAGCGACCCATTGCTGGCTATGGCTGCGCTACATGTGGTCGGGGATTATACACATAATATAGCTTATACGGTCGAGTCCTTATGGCAGAATGAACTTTTGGGTGAGGGGAGATCCTTCGCAGAGCAGCTTAAGTTGGATTTGCTGGGCCAGGGCCTGCAGGGCAACGATCTGATACTAACTTTGCGTAGCGATCTGATGAAAAAAGCTTATTCGTTGCTGGATGGCAGACGGGGTGCTGCAGTAGTATTAAACTATGAGACCGGAGCTATTTTAGCCTCGGTTTCTTCGCCCTCTGTGCATCCTGATAAAGTTGTAACCTGGCAGGATATACCAGACACGGCTCTTTTTAACCGCGCTTTCAGTGGCGAGTATGTACCTGGATCTACTTTTAAAATAATTACAGCAGCAGCTTTACTGCAAAGTCCTTTTTCTACAGAAGACACAGTCATTTGCCAGGGTACTACGCCGCTTATGCCCGGAGGGGTGAGCGAAACTCATATTAACGCAGGTCACGGTGAAGTCAGCCTACAAGCTGCCATGACGCAGTCATGTAATCATTATTTTGGTTTTATGGGGTTAAAAATGGGACCCAAAAAAATAATCAGTGCAGCTGAACAAATGGCATTTAACCAAAAGATTGAATTGGATCGCTTTCATCTGGCGAAAAGTAAATGTTTGATTGGTAGAGAAGATGATCCGGCTTTGACCTGGGCTGCTATTGGCCAGGCCGCAGGTGAAGACGAAATCACAGTCAGCCCCCTGCATCTGGCCTTGATATCAGGAATGATAGCTAATAACGGACGTATGGTAGAACCTTACCTGGTAGAGTCTATGGTTTACCCTTCAGCTGTCGAAACCAACGTCAGCAAGCGTGGGAGTTTGATGGCACAGATTGATCCGGGCTTGGCTCAGGAACTCACAGAATTGCTGCGCCAGGTAGTAAGCAGTGGTACAGGTGTTAACGCGCAGGCAGCGGGGCTTGATGTATGTGGAAAAACGGGTACAGCTGAAGGATTTAATGAAAATGGAGAGTTAATAATTTCAAGTCTTTTCACCGGTTTTAGCAGCAACAGCGACTATCCTTTTGCAGTTGCAGTGGTCCTGGACGATTCATCAGCCGGATCATCCGCGATAGCAGGTCAACTTCTGGCTGCTGCCGCTAGTTATTGAAGTTGAATCAGGGATTAGGATTTTCCCCTTCTCCTCCACCGAAAAAAGGACTGGTGTAAAGTGGATCGCTCTGATCTTCCGGAGCGTCCGGATCCAGAGCTCCCTGACCCAGATCATCGCTGCCTTCAACAATGGTTATATCGTCATCAGTAAATTGCAGGCTGAGCGCTCCATCAATTTTTTTCCAGATCGTAACCAAACTGTCACGGCCGGGGAACTGGTCGGAATACCAACTGTCAAGATCGCTGGAGATTTTTCCGGATAATATTGATTCGCTGCTTATCTTTGGGAATTGAGCCAAAGCTCTGTTTTCACGTGTGGATATATCTTTATCAGGAATCAGCAAGGTCATTATTCCAACTGCAACCAGGGCAACCATAAAAGTTGCATAAATAATGATGCTGTTCAGATGTGTTGTTCTGTTTTTGTATATCTTTCTGATTGGTCGTCTGCGGGGTTTTTCGTGGTGTTCTTGTCCGGTGGTTTTGACCTCAGAAACCGAAGAATCAGAACTGATCCAGGGATTAACATAAGCATTACTTTGGTCAGCTTCTTTAACGCTTTCATTTTTGCCGGAGGCAACTCGCAGTTGTGGAGTTCTCATTGGTTTTTTCTTGATCGAGTTATTATTTTTGTTATCCATGTAATACTCCTAAAACCTGAAGTAGAGAAAGGGGTTAAAGCCTGATGCTACCAGTGACATGGTGCAGAAAAAAAGTATGCTCATGTAAAAGACAGAACTGCTGATTCCGTACAATGGTTCCATGGTTTTCAAGTTTTGCATTGCGCGCTGAACTGTTTTTTTGCTTCGCAGCCAGGGCAAAAGGGGCATAGCAAACACAAAAGCAGCAACTAAAAACACCAGGTGGTTCTGCAGCAGCACTATGCCGCGATTGCTAACAAAGTCGCTGCGAGGTTGAAACATCCTTTGCAGTAAAATTCTTATACCTGCCATAGACTCCATTTTAAAGAAAACCCAGCCTAAAATAAAAGTCATCCAAGTGTATATATGCCCGAACAGAGCCGGAATTTTCTCCAGCCAGCGTAACAGAAATAATTTTTCCATCGTCAGAAGGATGAAATAATAGATACCCCATAAGATAAAGTTCCAGGCGGCGCCATGCCATAAACCAGTCAATGACCAGACGACAAACATATTTAAAATTTGTCTTTGTGGCCCTAAACGGTTGCCGCCCAGCGGAATATAGACGTAATCACGGAAAAATGAACTTAAAGATATGTGCCAGCGCCGCCAGAAATCAGTTACACTTTTAGCAACGTAAGGGTAGTTGAAGTTTTCTTTGAAACGAAAGCCGAACATGTGCCCAAGGCCGATGGCCATATCTGAATAACCTGAAAAATCGAAATAAATCTGGATGCTAAAAGCAAGAATCCCAATCCAGGCTTCCAGACCGTCTAAATTACCCAAACGTTGTGATTCCAATGTTAAAGCAACTATTTTTGAGGCATGATTGGCAATAAGAACTTTTTTAGCCAGGCCGGCCAGAAAACGACCGATTCCCTGAGCTGTTTCTTCAAATGTAACCCTTCGTTCCGAAATTTGTGCTGCAATATCTGAGTAGCGCACAATGGGACCTGCGATCAGCTGCGGAAACATAGCTACATAAAGTAATAAATTATAAAACTTCTTTTGAACTTTAGTTTCCCCGCGATATACGTCAATAACATATGTCAAAATTTGAAAAGTATAAAATGATATTCCGATGGGCAGCGAAAAAGTATATTCGGGTAAAGCAACACCCAAAACACTATTTATTGTTGCAAATATAAAACCAGAATATTTAAAGACAACCAGGGAAGAAAGGCTGAGGACAATCGCCAGTGCCAGCCATAGCTTTGCTGTTGCTTTGCTTTTACTTCTGTCCATAGCTAAGGCTATGAGCCATACTCCCAAAGCTGTACCAATCATGAGGAAAACCCAGATCGGTTCACCCCAGGCATAAAAAAAGAGTGAAAAGATTAGTAATACAAAATTTTGGGCCTTAACTGTACGCACTAACCTTGTCGCTATTATACAAAGCGGCAAAAAGGCGTAAAGAAAGATCAAACTTGAAAAAACCATATATCTCCAAACCAGCTCTCGACAAGATAAGTGATAAGTGTAAACTAAACAAACAACATCATATTCTAACGTGATCAAAGTGACAAGCAAAGAGTTCGCATTTCAACTATAATAATACAGAATTCTTACTTGTATAAAGCTTGCAAAGGAGCCTTTTAGTGGCAAAAAATGAACTTCTCTTATTAGTTGATACCAACAGTCTGTTAAACCGAGCATATTACGCTTTGGCCGGTCGCAGTAACATGAAAGCACCGGACGGGACTCCAACAGGAGCACTTTACCCTTTCTTAAATATGATATTTCAATATATAGAAATGTATAAGCCAACATATATGGCTGCAGCGTTTGATTTGCCGGGAGATACCTTCCGACACCGTGAGTACGAAGAGTATAAAGCAGGTCGCAGACCCATGCCAGATGATCTGGCTATACAATTTCCTATCGCCAAAAACCTTCTGGATGCTCTTGGTTTTGCCACGGTAGCTGTGGAAGAATATGAAGCTGACGATATTATAGGTACTTTGGCCAGGCAAGGTGAGGAGGCTGATGTAGATGTGGTTATTTTATCCGGTGACCGTGACCTGTTTCAGCTGATTGGCCCCAAAACTCAGGTACAGTTTTTAACATCTTCGAAATCCGGACCACAATCACAGCAGATTACTGAAGAAAAACTCTTGGAAAAATATGGAGTAACTCCAGATCAATGGGTAGATGTAAAGGCTTTGATGGGTGATTCTTCTGACAACATTCCCGGAATCAAGGGGGTGGGCGAAAAAACTGCTTTAAAATTAATAAAGAAATACAAAAGCACAGCCGGAGTTTTTAATAATATCGATGAGCAAAAAGGTGCCTTAAAAAGAAATTTAGAAGCAGGAAAATCTGACGCCATTTTATCTTACAAGCTCTGTCAAATCGAAAGAGAAGTTGACATACCTGAGGAGAAAAATCCTCTAAACAGATCCGGCACAGAATTTAAAAATAATAAGACCCTGGCAGCATTATTTTCACAGCTTGGTTTTCGCAGCTTTTTTGAACGTTTTCCGGAACTACAGGAGTATCTGGGAGAAGAAGCTCAGGCGGGACGTAAGTTGTTGGAAAAAGCCGAAAAATTGACCCGGCTGGATTCGGTCAAGAAATTATTATCGTCTGCGGAACCTGACAAGGTGATTTCTTTTTACCTTCCCACGGGCTCGCGCCAAGGCATTTTCTTGACAAAAGACGCTTATATGGCGGTGAAGGACATAGAACAAGCTGTTGAAATATTGTCCGCAGATGAAATTGTCTTTCTTACCTGGGACATTAAGCAACAGTTGCGCGACCAGAAATATATTATTAAAGAGATAAAAATATTTGACTCTATGGTAGCTGCCTATCTGTTGCAGGAAGATGGCCGCAGCTCCGATTTTGACTACAGCATGCAGTCTATTTTAGGTGATGAATTTGTGTCTGCTGCGTCTTTTGATAATGAACTTCCGCTTTTAGCTGACCAGGAAGATATCAGAAAAAAGCAGGCCTACCAGTTGCTGATGGCTTATCCCGAGCAAAAACAAGATATTGTTGAGCATGAATTGGAATATCTGGCTCAAGTCGAAATGCAGTTAGCGGTGATTTTAGCTGCTATGGAAGTGCGCGGCATCAAAGTGGATCAGGAAATGCTGGAGCAAAATTCCAAAGATATGCTGCGGGAACTGGAAGAACTTGAACAAAGTATTTATGCTTTAGCCGGCCATGAATTCAATGTAAATTCTCCTCAGCAATTGTCTCAGGTTCTTTTTGAAGAACGGCAGCTGCCACCGGGAAAAAAGACTGCTACGGCGTATAGCACTGCTGCAGACGAACTGCAGCGACTGTACCATTTGGATCCAATGATTCCACTGGTTGTGGAATATCGCGAGTTATCGAAACTGCGCGGAACTTTTGTCGAAGGTTTACTGAAAGAAGTTAGTGCGGACGGAAGAGTCCATACTAACTTTAATCAAACCGTGACAACAACAGGACGCTTATCCAGTTCGAATCCTAACTTGCAAAATATTCCTATTCGTACCGAGCGGGGACGCGAAATACGTAAAGTCTTTATAGCACCTCAGGGCAGGCTGCTGGTAGGTGCCGACTACTCTCAGATTGAATTGCGTCTTTTGGCGCATTTATCACAAGATCCGGCTCTTTTGCGGGCTTTCCGCGCCGGTGAAGATATTCACAATATTACTGCAGCCAGTCTTTTCCATAAAGATATATCTGAAGTCACCAATGACGAGCGTGCTGTAGCCAAAACAGTGAATTTCAGTATTACATACGGTATTAGCGAGTTTGGTCTTGCTCGCGACCTGGGAACTTCCAGACAAGAAGCTGGTCGATATATTGACCGTTACCATGATCAATATCCTAAAGTTATCACCTGGCTGGAAAAACAAGCTGAGATAGGCAAAGAACAGGGTTACGTGGAAACACTTTTTCATCGCAGACGTTATTTACCGGAGCTGGCTTCACAAAACTATAATGTATTTCAGTTTGGTGTGCGTGCTGCTATGAATGCTCCGGTGCAGGGAACTGCGGCTGATCTGATAAAAATTGCTATGGTTAAAGCGGTGGATGCAATATCCTATGCTGCACTGGATGCAGATATCTTGCTGCAGGTCCACGACGAATTAATACTCGAAGTGGCTGAAAAGGACGCTGCAGACGCAGCCTGCATTTTAAAAGATGTGATGGAGAAGGCTATGAAGCTCGATGTGCCATTACTTGCAGATACCAAAATTGGCCCAAATTGGGGCGAAATGGAGTAGCAAAAGACATGTTTGTTTTAGGGATAACGGGTGGTATTGGCAGTGGAAAGACAACAGTGGCTTCGATTGTAAAAGCTGCAGGTGTTCCGGTATTGGATGCTGACAAAATTTCACATGAGTTGACCAATAATCCCGGTCCTACTTTAGATAAGATTTTTGAAGCCTTTGGAGATGAATTGAGAAACGAGGATGGCACACTGGACCGTGCCCAGATGGCTGATATTGTTTTTAAAAATAAAAGAGCTCTGGATCAGCTGGAAAAGATAGTGCACGAAGATGTTATGAACTACATAATTTCTGAGTTGGAGGCAGCCAGCAAGAAAAAAACGCGCGTCATAGCCCTTGATGTTCCAATTCCAGTGAAACAAGGCTTTCTTGATCAAGCTGATCTGGTATGGGTTGTAAGCTGTTCCAGAGAAAAACGAATTCAACGTCTGATGCGCCGTGGACTCAGCCGGGAGGACGCTGAACGGCGCCTGACAGTACAGATGACAGATGAAGAGTATAAAGCGATAGCCGATCATGTGATTGATAACAACGGCAGTCTGGAAGAGTTATATCATCAGGTAAGAGAGCGTTTGAAGGCAGAGCTGGAAGCAAGAGGGATCAAACTTGCAAGCTTATAACAGCTATAGGATTTAAACGTTAAAACGAAAGAGAATTACGTCACCGTCTTTGACTACGTAGTTTTTGCCTTCTTTTCGGATCAATCCTTTTTCTTTGGCCTTATCCAGGGAACCCAGTTTGGCTAAAGTATCATAGGATATCACTTCGGCCGCTATAAAGCCGCGTTCAAAATCACTGTGAATTACCCCGGCTGCCTGTGAAGCTTTGTATCCTTTAGGAATGGTCCAGGCGCGAGCTTCTATTTTTTTGGCAGAAAGAAAGCTGATCAGATTTAAAGTGCGGTAACTTGCTTTGATTAAACGATCAATGCCGCTTTCTTTTAATCCCATTTCTTTCAAAAAGTCAGCGCGATCTTCCTCAGGCAGTTCTTTTATCTCAGCTTCTATTTTGACACTAATAATTAACACTTGAACTTCGTCCTCTGCAAAGTGATCTATTAATGCCTGTGAGTACTTATTGCCAGTCGCAGCATCCTCTTCGGCTACGTTGGCGACAACCAGAATGGGTTTTGAGCTTAACAGGAATAAATTGTTTATTAATTCCAACTCAATATGATCCTCAAAAGGATAATCACGTGCTGGCAGGCCTTTAT
>CAZVVR010000062.1:0-7524 GCA_964630605.1 uncultured Mageeibacillus sp.
GCCTGGCACCAAATTATGCAGTGCATAGAATCGTGCCTGGCACCAAACTATGCAGGCACCAAATTATGCACTTAGCCGGCGCCGCCGCCGCTGCTGCCTCCGGCTCCGCCCCCGCCGCTGCTGCCGCCGGACGAGAATCCACCGCCGCCGCCCTGCGACGCCTGATGTCGCGCCACCACTGTCTGCGCACTTTGCATCGACGACTGTATATTCTTCTGCAGGCTGCTAAATCCGCTGCCAACATCCGGACCCAGCTGCCGCATACTATAGAAATAAGCGTAATTATAATAAAGGTAGTTGGGATCGCTCAGCTCCGGATAGCGCATTTGCAGCTGCTTCATTACCTTGTCCGCCAGCCCCAGCGCCCCCGCGTAAACCAGCAATTTTTCCCAAAAACCAATCTCCGGCAATTCCTTTTCATCAAAAGTTGAAAATTCTTCAAAAAACCGAGCCAGTGCTTGCCAAAGGGCTAATTGGTCCTCACCCTTTTGGCTCAGCATTTTGCGCTTATGGCACAAAATCAGGTTAACCACAAAGTTAATGACACCGCCAATGAGCAAAAAGACTCCGGCTGCTCCGGCCGCAGCGCCCCAGCCGCCGGACATTAAAAAGAAACCGGCTCCTGCTGCGACAATACCAATAATACGAGGAATAAACACTTTCCCCGGCACCTGGTTTTTCGTCTTTTCCTCATAACCATAGGCTGACCATAACCTTTGTTCCTCAGCTTCAAAACGATTAATCATACTCTCAATCGACAACCTGTTACGCTGCTTTTTGGTGTACTTTTTCAACTGGCTCATGCTGACCGCCGGCTGGCCCTGGGCTATATCGGAAAACAGAAAGTCAAGAACCGGCCTTTCCACGCCCAAAACATCATAATTTCCGTCCGGACTCGGGGCCAGTTGCAGCCAGACCTCATTGTCGCGCTGACCTGCCTGGGGTACCACCTGAATAACGCCGCGGTAAATCAGATCCAATATTGTCGTACTGATCAGCTCCGAGCTTTTCGGCGACTGGCCATAAAAATTAAACAACTTGCTGGCAATCAAAGGCGGCACCGGAGACGGAATCTCCCGGTAATAAATCGGCTTTTCCCTGGCCTCAAAGCGGGTAAATACACTCGAATAACGTCGGCGCATCCATATCGTCCACACCAAAAGCGCCAACATAGCCACCACCGCAGCCACCGAGAAAATGCGTGTATACAGCAATTCACGCTGGGCCGCTTGTGCCGCTGCCGTTTCTTCAGCCAGGACTTCATCATAAACAGACCGGTCGACAACCGTCGCCGGATCGCTCAAACTGTCCCGCGGCATCAGAAAGCGCGCCTCAACATACTGATTTACAGGAGGTTTTTTGATCGAAAGCTCTACCAGGTTCGGATCGTTCTCGCTGAAATAGATAGTCCCGTGCCCGGCACCATGCCCCCAAATCAGGGTGTTACCGGCGTTAGCTCCCTGAGGCAAGTGGATCGTAGCCGTCACCAGGTCCAGTTTGGTAGTATTGCTTTCGCTGAGATATTTTTGAAAATAAACGACGCAATCATCGTAGGCGATGGCTGCGTCCGGCACAGTGTATTCAATCTGAAAATTGCGTTCCTCCGGCGAATTGGTGCGGTAATACCATTCGACCCGCCAGCCGCCATCTTGCCTGACCGCAGCATAATGCCCCTCCGGCCGGTCGGACTGGCTGAAACCATCCAGGCGCGTATACGGCCTCTGATTTTCCAAAACCACGATATCCTCAGCTTCGGCCGCCAAATCAAACCAGGCAAAAGTAAAAGCTCCGCTTTTAAAATTAAAAGTCCGGGTTTCCCTTACCTTAGCGCTGCCATCTTCCTGAATCTGCACCAAATAATCAATTTGGTCGATCGAATAAGCCTGCCGGCTGCCATCAAGCCAGGTAGAGATTAAATTGAAACCGAACAGACCCAGAACAAGGACAATCAAAGCAATCGGCAAGACCCTGCGCGTGAAATATCGAATAGTTGTCATCTCTCTGCCAGCCTTCCATTTTTTAAAAAACTGAACGTCTCTAGCTTTGGATTCGAAAAATCAGTTAGTAAAGTTAAACTTTATTCTATCATTATTACTCTAGAATAAACAATAAATAGTGAATACTTATGCAGTGCATAGAATCGTGCCTGGCACCAAATTATGCAGGCACCAAATTATGCACTGTAATCCGACAACTCTATCAGCTTTTCCACCTGCTTTTGGGTTCCTAAAACCACCATGGCGTCCCCTTCATGCAAAACTTGGTCCGAATTAGGGTTAAATATCCACTCGTCGTTTTCCTTTTTACGGATTGCCAGCACGATCAGACCCGTTTTCTCCGGGATCTTCGCTTGCCTCAGGCTTTTCCCCCTGAGCGGTGATTTCTTCTCAACCGTGACATTTTCCAGATCCAGAACCACTTCGCCCGCATGGGTCATAATATCCAAAAACGATATCACTGTTGGCCTCAGCATCAGCGCTGCCATTCTGCTGCCGCCGATCTCATTGGGAGACACAGCGTTGTCAGCCCCTGCTTTTTTGAGTTTTTTATCCGCATTCTCTTCTATGGCCCGGGAAACAATATACAAATCACTGTTTAAGGATCTGGCCGTCAAAGCTGTATAAACATTGTCAGCGTCGCTGGGCAAAGTAGTTATCAGCCCTTTAGCATAGGCGATTCTGGCTTTTTCGAGTACAGCTCCATCGGTAGAATCCCCTTGAATTGCCAGAATATTATCTTCAACCAGCTCATTTACCTTTTTCTCTTCTTTTTCAACCACAACAAACTCAGCATTGGATTTTTTAAACTGTTTAATAGCATTTAAACCGGTCTCACCGGCCCCGCAAATAATATAATGATCCTTCAGTTTTTCAATATTTTTTTTCCATGCGTTTTTTCCTCCAGGCAAGTCGTAAATTTCCTTCTAAAAGCGAGCTCACAATACTGGAAAAGAGATAACCAACGGTACCAAGGCTTAAAAATATGAGAAATATAGAAAATAACTTGGCTTCATTGTCCATCGCGGCCACTTCAGAAAAGCCCACAGTGGATATTGTTATAACCGTCATGTAAAGGGCGTCCAGGAAATTGATTTCCAGCAGAAACTTGTAGCCTACAGATCCAAGCAAGAGCAGCAAGAAAACCAAAGACACTATTACACTTAACTTTTTCTTATTTTCCATTTTCTCCCACCCAATTGCTTTTTTATAATCATAACATTATTAAAAGCTGAGCCTTTTATAAATTCAGCAAAACCAGGGCCACAATGGTCAAAGCAATGGCCAGCTTGTTTTTGCGGGATATTCTTTCTTTAAAAATGAGATAGCCGCCGATGTTGATCAGGACAATGCCGCCGGCGCTAAAGATGGGATAAGCAATAGAAGCCGCTATTGTGTCCAGGGATAAAATCAAAAAATAGGATGAAAAAAGATTAGGTATGCCCACGGCGCAGCCAATTAAAATATCCTTTTTGGTAATTTTTGCCTGTTTAAACCAGATATAAAAGGCACTGATCAAAAAGGCTACAATAAAAACGGCGCAGAGAAAGACATCCTTGTATTCATTGAGGCCGTATCTCTGATAAATCTTGTTGGAAAACTCGGACATTCCTCCAAAAAGAAAAAGGAGAATCAGGGTAGCCTTGAAGTCCATCTTTTCCAGTGATTGGGGCGACAGGTTCATGATAACAATGGAGCCCAGAGCCAGGACTATACCCACCCACTGAATCGCTGTGGGCATTTCTTTCCAGATAATGATGGAAAAAAGCACGGGAATCAGTATACCCAACTTGGCGACGGTTCCCGAGACGCCAACTCCGTTTTCCTGAACGCTTTTCTGGTAATAGATAAAGCCCAGAAAAAAGAAAATTCCGGCTATGGAACCGACGATCAGCCCCCAAATAATACTGGAATATGGAGATAAAACCCCGGCCAGCTGTGAGGACAAATTCGAAAATTCATCCAGAAAGGATTGCTCTTTTTCGATACCGGCCAAAAGACCGCGGGACAGGAGCATGACCAGGCTGATCAAAAAAGCCATCAGGTAGTTGGCACTGGTGATGACGTATCTGTCGCCCCCGGTGTTTTCGGCGTACTTGAAAATCAGGGCAATAGATGAGCTGCAGATTATGGCTAAAATCAGGTATAACATTCTGCTCCTTATTTTTTAAAAAAATAATGCATCGATTTAGGGGTCCAATACCGCTTTGCCGCTCAGAGCTCCACAGCCTCCCCGGCACCCGGCCTCTTAGGCCTCCGGCTGTCAAGGCCGCCCCGGCAACCGCAGAACCTCGGCACATCCAGAACCGGCAGCATCTTTTCCAGATTACCATATATACCCACGCTTAAACCAGAACAGAATCTGCCAATAAAAAAAGAAGCATCCTTATCAGATGCTCCTTTTTCCCGGCGCCGGTTGCTCAGTGCCGGAATAGGCAGAAAACAACTAAATAACTCATCGCCCCGGCACCGTCTCCGGCACCGTTTCCAAATATTCTTCCATTGCGTCCAGGGTTACGTCGCTGATTACGTGTTCTATTCTGCAGGCGTCTTCTTCGGCCACCTCCGGGTCTATATGGAGAACTTGAACCAGGAAATCTGTCAGCAAATGGTGCGCCCGCAGCACGCTTTTCGCTCTTTTTCTTCCCTTTTCGGTCAGCTCAATATTCTCATAGGGAGAGTGCGATACATAGCCTGCTTGTTTTAAAACTCCCATGGCGCGGCTGACACTGGGTTTGGAATAGCCCAACTCGTCAGCGACATCAACCGAACGAACAGCACCGTGTTCTTTTTCCAGCTTTAATATGGTTTCCAAATACATTTCGCGTGATTCTTTTTGTCTCATAATTTCTCCCCTTCAAAATAAACCATTCTTTTTTTTATCGGAAGGGAATCTTCTCCGTTCTCCGGAAAACAAGTAAAACAGCTATGCAATCAGTGCACGAAAGTCCACTTATTCCCGGAAACTTAAACTAATTACTTCCTTCTTTTATCTTTTGATCGGAGCCGGTATTACAGGCTTTTTTAACTTCCCGTGCGCAATTTTGCGCTACGGGGCAGCCGATACATTTAGTACCTTTTTTCTTGTCCCGCACAATCTTGACGATTGCTGCCGTGACAATCAAGGCAACTACAACTACTGCGACAATCGTTTCCCACAACTTAACTACCCACTTTCTGCGTGGCTTTGACTAAAGATTTCTCTTTACTGCCCCTGTACATCAGCACTGCAATAATGCTGATAATAACCAGGACTGCAATTAATCCGGGAACAAAGCCGGTTCCCAGTCTTTTTTCCGTTATTAATGTTCCAATCTGATAGATGAAAAATGACAGGCTGTAGCCCATGGAAAGCTGAAAGGCGACTGCTCCCCAGGTCCATTTGGCCGAGTCAACTTCCGCGCGAATGGCGGCAATGGCGGCAAAGCAGGGCGGTGAAAACAAATTAAATACCAGAAAGGACAAGGCTGCCACCGAACCGATGGAAAAGGCTGCTGAAACACCGGCAGCTCCGCCGACCAGTTCAAAATTTTCCATATTGATAAAGTTGGAAATCCCGAAGGTTACTGCCAGCGTTCCCACCACGTTTTCTTTGGCCACCAAACCGGTGATGGCGGCGGCTGCAAACTGCCAGATACCAAAGCCCAGCGGTATAAAGATCAGGGCAAAGGGACGGGCCAGAGACGCTAAAATGCTGGTGTCGGACGCAGTTTCCGCCACAACCTGAAAGTTCCAGTTAAAGGTCTGCAATATATGGACAATAGCATTACAAACCAGAATTACGGTTCCGGCTTTAACCACAAAGGCCTTGGCACGGCTCAGGGTTGAAAACAGGGCGCGCTTGGCGCTGGGAATCTTATATTCGGGAAGTTCCATAATAAAGTAGGATACGGATTCATCCCCCGTTATTTTTCTGATAATCAGAGCGCTGAAAAGTATAACTGCAATTCCCAAAAGGTACATGGAAGTGCCCACCCAGGCATTATCGGAGAAAAAGACGCCGGCAAACAAGGCGATTATGGGCAGCTTGGCGCCGCAAGGCATAAAGGGTGCCAGCATAGCCGTGGTCCGGCGCTGGCGCTGGTTTTTTATTGTGCGGGTGGCCATGACGGCCGGTATAGCACAGGCAGTACCCATTACCATCGGAATCACGGAACGCCCGGATAAACCTACTTTTTTGAAAAAACGATCCATGACGATGGCGGCCCGGGCCATATAACCTGAATCCTCAAACAAGGCCATAAGGAAAAACATGATCATAATCAGAGGTAAAAAGCCGACTACGGCGATGACGCCGCCCAGTATTCCGTCTACAAGCAAGGCGGATATCACGGGATGAACGTTGGTAAGAAGTCCGGCGACCCAGCCCTGGAATATTTCCAGCCAGCCGACAAATATATCGGCCAAAAGTGGCCCCAGAGTTGCCTGAGAAATCCAGAAAATAAACCAGATAACGACGGCAAAGATTAAAACGCCCAGCCATTTGTGGGCGACAATGCGATCCAGCTTATCCTGGCGCGTTTGCTGCTTGGGGCTGATCTTTTTCCGCTCTACCTCAGCCACAATATTTTCGACAAATTCAAAACGCTTGCGGTCAGCTTTTTTAAAATCACGCTTGGATTGAATTTCTTGTAAACCTAAGCGAATCGGAGCTTTCTGGACGCCACCTTTACCGTGCTTTACTGTTGTCGCCACAAGCTGCTTGAGTCCGTTGGTTCTGGTTTTTGTGGCTGTAATTTCAACCACAGGGCAGCGCAGACGGGCAGAAAGCAAGTCGGTTTTGATGACGTTACCTTTTTCTTCGGTCATGTCGATTTTATTCAGGGCCACCACTACCGGAATACCCAGCTCCAATAACTGGGAGGTAAAAAACAAGCTGCGCGAGAGGTTGGTGGAGTCAACTATGTTAATAATGACATCAGGTGCTGCATCCAAAACAAAGTTGCTGGTAATACATTCTTCGCAGGTATAGGGCGACATGGAATACGCCCCCGGCAGATCGACTGCGATCAAATCTTCTTTTCCGGGGTTGAGACTTGTCTTGATCCTCCCCTCCTTTTTGGCGACGGTTACTCCGGGCCAGTTGCCAACATACTCGATCTTGCCTGTAATTGCGTTAAACAAGGTCGTTTTACCACTGTTGGGATTGCCAATCAAAGCAATTTTCATAATTTCCTTATACCTTTCTGTTAGCCGCAGCTAACTTTTTTATTAAAAAAATATATACCGTCTCGGGTGGCTGCTAAATCAGGATTGACTTGGCCAAATCCGAATCTATACTATATCTGGCATCTTTTACATTGATAATAATGTTGTCAGAAAGTTTAGATATAATGGTGACTTCTTCACCGGGGTAACAACCTAGGCTAAAGAGAAAATCCTGCAGGCCTTCTTCTTCGACCTCGATTTCTTTAATTATATAGGTTGTGTTTACTTTTCCGTCGGAAAGAGCCATCACAGGCAGACCTCCAAGGGTATAAATATTTATTCGACGACCAGAGTTTACCACGGCTAACTTTTACTGTCA
>CAZVVR010000063.1:0-7407 GCA_964630605.1 uncultured Mageeibacillus sp.
CAGCAGAGAAATATCGCGAATGCCGGACAAGGTCATATGCAAGGTGCGCGGAATCGGCGTTGCCGTCAGCGACAATACATCAACAGTAGGATGCTTAGCCTTAATTATCTCTTTATGATCAACACCAAAACGCTGTTCTTCATCAATGACCAGCAAGCCCAGTTTTTTGAAATCCACATCCCGCGACAACAAACGATGTGTGCCCACAACAATATCTACCACTCCGTTTTTCAGGTCCGAGATAGTCTGCCGGCGCTCTTCTGCCGGCACAAAACGACTCATTTCTCTCACCGTCACCGGAAAATCATGCAGACGGTCACGCAAATTTTCATAATGCTGCTTGCAAAGAATGGTTGTCGGAGCCAGCAGGGCGGCCTGAAAACCATCTGCTACTGCCTTGAACATAGCGCGAAAAGCAAGCTCTGTTTTCCCAAAACCTACATCACCACAGATCAGGCGATCCATAATACGGGTCGATTCCATGTCTGCCTTAATTTCTTCCAGAGCCTGCAGCTGATCCTCAGTTTCTTCAAAAGGGAAAAGAGCTTCAAATTCTTCCTGCCAAATTGTATCAGCGGCAAAGGCATGTCCCCGTCGGGCCTGGCGCTCAGCATAAAGAGCCAGCAAATCGGTCGCCAGTTTTTTGATAGAATCCTGGGCACGTGCTTTTTGACGCGACCATTCTGTACCGCCCAGCCGCGAAAGCTTGGCTTTTCCCTCCCCGACATGAACGTAAGGCGACAACAGATCAAACTGGTCCACAGCCACATGCAGATCACCATCGGCATAACTGATGTGCAGATAATCTCTGGCTCCGTCCGAGGTACGTATAGTCTCAGTTCCCAGATAGCGTCCGATACCGTGATCTTCATGTACAACATAAGAACCGGCCACTAAATCCTGGTAAAAAACTTCACGCTTGGAACGCCGCCGGCGAGTGGTCCGGGTCTTTTTTACGCCAAAAATATCTTCGGTACCCAGCACAAATAAGCCTGCACCCGGTAAAATAAAACCTTTAGGCAGTCCTAAATCCGATATTTCTACCGCAGAAAGATTATTTTCATTTAAAAAAGATACCAGATGCTCCTGTCTGTCAGAACTGCCTGCAAACATAAAGGCACTTCCCCCGACAGCGAGGTGTTCGCTGAGATCTTTTGCCATCTGATCATTACGGCCACGATAGCGATCCGCCACCCAGCAGTCCACGTCCAGCCTCTCCGCCTGCGGCATTTTGTTGGCATCTGTAGGCAATCTTCCTAAACTCAGCCAAGCTCCCCGGCTTTCCAGCTCCTGCAAAACTTCATGGGCTGAGCGTTGCAAAGCATGAGCTGTATTGGGAGCTTCAGCGTTTTCGATTAAAGATTTTAATCTGGAACAAAAACCGGCCTGCGCTTGCTGCATGACTGTCTTAACTTCACTGTACTCGTCCATCAGGTAGAGTGGATCGCTGTCTTCCAAATAATCCATCAGACTAAAGGCAGCATCGTCCATCAACGGCATCCAACGATCTCTAGCCGGAAAAAATATTCCGTTCGCAATACGTTCTGCATCGTTGTTGCCCATACGTTCCAGCTTGGCAATCGTATCACGGTCAAGATTGCGGCGGCGCGCATCCAGCACGCTGGCCTTTGTCTGTGCCAGCACTTTTTTCGCTAAATCTGTGCGCTCTTCCGGCAATAAAAGCCACTCTCGGGCCGGAGGGATCCAGGCCTGGTTCAAGTTCTCGCTGGACCTTTGAGTTTCCGGATTAAAACGCTTGATTTCATCAATTTCTATATCAAAAAAGGAAAGACGCAGGCATGGATCCGCTTTATCAGTCTGATCGTTGATTTTAGCAGGATAAATATCGATAATATCGCCGCGTCTGGCAAATTGTCCCGGCCGCTCTACCCGGCCCACACGCTCATAAGCGGCCAAAACCAACTTTCGCTCCAACTCTTCCGGCTCGACAACATCTCCTTGCCCAAACTCCAGAGTGAAACGAGCCAGCCGTTCAGGTTTAATTACTTTTTGCAGCAAAGCTTCCGCACTTACAATCAAAAAACGGAATTGCTGCCTTTGCACCGAGTCCAGCGTCGCCAGCCGGTAAATCTCTTGTTCACGGCTGGCCGCTCTTGCATCGTAAAGCGTCACCTCCCGTGCTCTAAAGGTCAGAACAGCCGGCAATTCTGCTTGTTCTGTACCGACAGAGATTATTTCTTTTAGTTCCTCTTCCGCTACCCGGACGCGAGCTTCATCCGGTACTACCAGAACCAACGGCCTTTTGCTTTTCTCCTGTAAGGCTGCTGCATACCATATTTTCGCAGAATCAGATAAACCAAAAAGATTTACCGATTTTCCGGCCTCCAGAAAATCCCGGCCCCGGTTAAGCGACTTGTTCTGTAAAATAAATTCGGTAATTTTACGGGCGGCCTGATCCGAAAATTTCATTAATCAAGTTCTTTCTTTTGGTTATAACGTTCTTGCGCAGTAGCAATTTTGCCCTGAAGAATCAGTTCGCAGGATTCGGCAGCTGCATCCAAAGACTGCTGCACAATTTTATAATCAGACTTGGATATTTTTGATAAAACAATATTTACCAGATCACCCGCGGGACGAGGGCCCATACCAATACGTATGCGCGGAAAATTTTCGTTTTCCAGCTGATAAATAATGGATTTCATCCCTTTATGCGTGCCGGCACTGCCTTGCTCTTTGATGCGGATCATACCGACATTAAGATCTATATCGTCATAGATCACAATCACCCTTTCCGCGGGGATTTTATAGTATTCGGCGGCCTGCCTCACACTCTCGCCGGAAAGATTCATAAAAGTTTCCGGTGCCAGCAGCAAAACCGGCTGACCGCAAATAAAACCTTCGGCACTCAGGCCTTTGAAGCGGATTTTATTAATTGACAAATTATGGCGCTCGGCCAGCGTTTGCAAAGCCAAACGACCAAGATTATGCCAGGTATTTTCATATCTTTTTCCGGGATTGCCCAATCCAACAATCAACCAACGTTCATCAGCCATATACCACACTCATTTAACTAACAACAATCTTATGAAAACCTTAATTATTATTCTAATATATAGGGAACAGAACAGTGATATCGTTCTGATACACGAACACGTACATCGACATCTAAGCGGGCGCCTACATTCTGCAGTGAATCGGATACAGTCGCCAAAGCCAGATCGGGCCTGTTATTCTCCCTGCTAAGATGAGATAAAGCCAGAGCTTCGGTGCCGTTTTCCAGCAAAAAACAGGCAGCTTGTCCTGCTTCGTCATTTGACAGGTGACCTGAACGGCTATCAATTCTTACTTTTAAAGGATAAGGATAGTCACCGTTCCAGAGCATATCCTCATCATAATTGGATTCAAGATAAACCACCCGGCAGCCTTTCAGACTTTCGCGTGCGTAAACATCAAACTCACCGGTGTCGGTCATGACACCAACATCCCCGTGCTTTGAACTGATGCGAAAACCAACCGGGTCCACAGCATCATGTGACAAAGGAAAAGCGCTAATTTCAGTATCGCGTACCGTAAAGGGATTTCCCGGCACAATTAAATGCACAAGATCATAATCTATCTTGCCCAGAAGAGATTCTGCCTTGTTAAAGGTAGATAAAGTTGTGTAAAGAGGTATCCGATGGCGGCGCATAACAACGCCAACGCCGGAAACATGATCTGTATGCTCGTGCGTCAGCAATATAGCGTCCACCTGGTCCGGATCTTCGTCAAATTCTTCTAAAGCCAGGGCAAGCCGTTTGCCGTTTAAGCCCAAATCTACCAGAAGTCTTGCTGATTCAGTGCGCACAAAAGTAGAATTTCCACTGCTGCCGGACCGCAAAGAGACGCTGAAGCAACTCATACGTCATTATTCTCCACTACTTTTATCTTTAAGCCAATGTTGCGCATTTTTTCGATAAAAAATTCATAGCCGCGCTCAATTTTTTCAACTTCTTCCACTATTGAGAGACCTTCAGCAGCTGCAGCAGCCATAACCATAGCAGCTCCCGCCCGCAAATCGCGAGCTTTAACCCGGGCTCCGGTCAGCCGGTTACCGCCCTGAATAACTGCCAACTTGCCCGAGGTTAGAATATTGGCACCCATCATGCGCAAATTATCAACATACTGATAGCGATTTTCCCAGACATTTTCCAACATGCGGCCGGTGCCATTGGCCACACACTGCAAGACCACAGCCTGTGGCTGCAAATCGGTCGGGAAACCCGGATAAGGCATGGTCTTGAAGCTGGTTGCTTTTAATTTATTGCCATTATTGTGTATTACACGAATATATTCTTCGCCTTCTTCTACCTTGGCGCCCATTTCTTTCAGCTTTGCTGTAAGCGGTTCCATATGTTTGGGAATAACACCGTTTACCCTGATGTCGCCTCCGGTGAGCGGTGCCAGCATCATATAGGTTCCGGCTTCAATTTGATCGGGAATTATGGTGTAATCCTGATTAGCAGGTAAACAGGGACGGCCCTGGATCCGGATTACATCGGTGCCGGCTCCGCGAACATCCGCGCCCATGGTGTTTAGAAAATTGGCCAGGTCGACGATGTGAGGTTCACGGGCTGCATTATCGATCACAGTTTTACCTTCTGCTTTAACCGCTGCCAAAATAATATTGACTGTGGCACCTACACTGACCGTATCCAGGAAAACACTGCCACCTACCAGCTTGTCAGCTTCGCAGCTTACGTGACCATGTGCTACATCCGTTTTCGCTCCCAAAGCCTGAAAACCCTTTAAATGAAGATCAATCGGCCTGCTGCCAAAATCACAGCCACCGGGCATACGCAGCTTAACTTTTCTGAAACGGCCCAAAAGAGCACCCATCAGATAATAAGAACCGCGGATAGCTTCCATTAAAGGATGCATGGCTTCATGTGTGTTGATACTGCGGGGATCAATACGGGCACAGGTACTGCTTTGACGCTCAACCTCAGCTCCCAAATTGGAGCAGATTGTGAGCAGGGTATCTATATCCCCTATTTCAGGTAAATTTTCAATAACGCAGGGACCATCCACAACCATAGCCGCTGCAATAATGGCCAAAGCCGCGTTTTTTGATCCACCTATAGGTACATCTCCTGTTAAGCGATGCCCACCTTCTATATGATAAGTACGCAATTTATTCCCTCAACTAAATTATTTCATCTCATTGTTTACTTTTTGCTTAATCTTTTCAAGTACACGCTTTAAGCGTTCGTGATCGGCAGTCGGTCCTGTTGAAACTTCCCAATCGCTTTTATCCAGCTTTTGGGCCAACGTCTCTGCCGCTACCTCGCCTAGTATATCATCCACTTGGTCTTTGTTCACGATCCGCAGGAAAGTTTGTGTTAAATAACGGTCAGCGCGCGGTAAAAACAAGGTAAAGGCACTACCCTTACCAAGTTGGCTCTCAACTTCCAGGCGGCCATGGTGCAATTCGGCCAATTCATGGGCGATAGACAGGCCCAGACCCGTACCCCCGTATTGACGTGATCCCGTCTTATCAACTCTGTAGAAGCGGTCGAACAAGTGAGGAAGTTCCGTTGCCGGGATACCGCTGCCGTTGTCCTTGACCTTGACATAGATGTCTTCAGCTATGTTGCCCACTGAAATTTGAACGCGACCCCGCTTGCGGGTATATTTAATGGCGTTAACCACTAAATTGGTGATAATCCGCTCAATCGAATTTGCATCTCCAAAAACCAAAGCCGAAGCCGGCAAAACCAGGCACTGGAAATGAAGATTCTTATCCTCTGCAGAAGAGCGCAGCCTTTCTGTTATTTGCCGGGTGAGATCGCCCAGATCCAGCACCCTGGCTTTCATATAGTGCGCTTTGCTGTCAATACTGGAAAGCAGCAATAAATCAGCGATTAGAGACTCCATGCGAATTGAGTCCTCATAGATACGGCTAACATCTTTATGTAAAGATTTTTTATCCTTTTCTTCCAGGCCCCAGTCCAATAAAGTTTCAGCGTAAGATTTTATTGTGGTCAGCGGAGTTTTCAACTCATGCGATACATTGGCAACAAAATTACGGCGGTCTTCTTCCAGGCGTGTCGACTCAGTTACATCCTGAATCATGATTACGTGACCGGCAAATCTGGTCCCGGTACCGGCAAGATGACGGGGCTCGCATTTTAACTGATAAACCCGATTCTCACGCTCGTAGACACCGCTGATTTCGCTGGCATGCACCAGAAACGAGGCACGCATGCCGTTATCACTGCCATAGAGATTAAGAAAGTTATCTATCGTGTCGGGGACATTTCCTAACATTTCCCGGGCCAGGTCATTACAAGCGATTAAACGATGATCACTGCCATAAGCAACAATACCTACTGACAATGAAGCCAGGATCGCATTGGCTTCTGCTCTTTCAGTGGCAATCTGATTAATTGTTCTTAAAAAATCCTGATCCTTTTTCTCTGAAAATCGGCGCAACAGTGAACGGTAGACCATAGTCATCAAGAGCATGGTCGCTACCACTGCTATTACAATATAAAGAAAAATTTCCATGTATCAGCCCGGAGTTTCTAAATCAATCGGGGCTCGGCTCCACTTCTTTGGCAAAGTAATAACCTACGCCTCTTTTAGTCAGGAGATATTGAAAATTGTCCTGGTCGGGTTCTATTTTCTCCCGGGCTCTGCGAACCGTCACGTCAACTGTCCGTGCATCACCGTAATACTCATATTCCCAAACCTGATTCAACAGCTCTTCACGTGTAAACACCTGACCGGCATGGTCTGCCAAAAACAAAACCAGCTCGTACTCACGCAAAGTTAAATCAAGCGGTTTGCCGGCACAGAAAACCTGATAGGCTTCTTTATCTATCATGATGTCGCCAATCGCGATAACTTTTTCATCTTTTTCCAGCTGTTCCCGTTCCTGAATATGCACCCGTCGCAGCTGCGCTTTTATTCGCGCCAATACTTCACGTACACTAAAAGGCTTTGTAATATAGTCATCTGCCCCCAGCTCAAGTCCCAAAACTTTATCCAGTTCTTCACTTTTCGCGGTCAGCATGATAATCGGAACGTTGGATGTTTGCCGGATAATTCTGCAAACATCAAAACCGTCCATGCCGGGCATCATACAATCCAGCAGCACTAAATCGGTTTTTTTCGCTTTACAGCATTCAACAGCTTGTTCTCCATCATAAGCGATCAGCACTTCATAGCCTTCCCGCTCCAAATTGGCTTTTAAAATATCAACTATATTTTGTTCGTCATCAACCACTAGAATTTTCGAGCTCATTAACTCCTCCTAATCAGCAGAAAACAATGAATTGGGAAGACTGGCCCCACCCAGTGCGGCCCGGTCAACAATCACTGTGATCTCGGGATGTAGCTGTAGCAGCGACGCCGGTACTTCGGGGGTAATCTCTCCGTACAACAGGCCGTGCACAGCATCTATTT
>CAZVVR010000064.1:0-7332 GCA_964630605.1 uncultured Mageeibacillus sp.
GGTCGCCATCAGTGGAAAGAGTCACAAAAGCCATTGTAGTAACAGCTTGCTGTGTTGGTATTGGGCAGAGTATTATTACACCATTTTCATTCAAAACGTCATGTAAAAAATTGCCGAAATCGTCATCACCAACTTTTCCGCAAAAACCTACTTCAAGATTGTTGCGTGCAACCGCGATAGCAACATTCGCAGGAGCTCCGCCCGCAGCTCGAATATATGTCCCAGGTTCTGCACCTGGTAAGAAATCAATAAGTTGCTCTCCAATACTGATAAGGTCCATTGCTATCTCCTTTTGCTTTTTCAGTTGTACCAGCTCAAACGTTATGCAGCACAAGCAAGATCCATATTTATTTTGCTCTCGTTACTTTAATTTACTATTTATTCCTGATGTGCAAACGTGTTTTTCTTTTTAAAAATAAGGTGTTCCATCACAAGAACGGTTAGCGTGCCGATTACGAAGCCGTTACTTAAGATAGGCCGGAGCAAGTTTGGGAGAGCTTGAACCGCAACATCCGGCAAAAAAGAAATAACAAGTCCCAACATCAAAGGCAATCCGATAATAAGCCCATCTTCAAATGTAAATCTATTATTACCAAAAGCAGTGATCATGCCCGCGGCAACCTGTGTACACATTATATAAAGAAAAATAACACCAATAATTAGAGGAGGTATTCCACTTAAAAAAGAAACTACACCCGGTAAAAAAGAAAATACAATCAGGGCGATGCCTGTTGGCACGAGTGTGTAGCGAGATGCGACACCTGTTGAAGCAATAACCCCCGTGCTCAAAGAGAAATTTACCGGTCCGATTACACCGAAAAGAGCAGCAATAATATTGGAAACACCTGAAACAGTTAAGCCTGAAGTTACTCTTTTCTCCATATCAGAGGCGTTAAGAAGCTGGCCCAATGCCTGGATTGTGCCCAGATCATTGATTGAAAGAGCAATAAAGCAAACGAGGAAAGAAATTAAAACACCAATATCAAGAGAGAATTTGAAATTTAGACCCGAAAAACAGGTAGAGAAAACTGAAAGTGAGGCTCCGGAGGTCCAACTGTATTCCGGACGTAACAGAACATAAACTATACTTCCTAAAATCAGAGTCCAGATGATTAAAGTTGATTTCCAAACTCCTTTCAAAAATCTATTGGCAACGAACATCACGAAGACAAGTATCAGTGCGAAGATAAAGTGGAAAAATTCCAATCCTGCAGCTGGTACTGTAAAGATTAGGTTGATGATGGTTGGGGTCAGTGTAAAGGCAATCAGAAGCAAAATGGTAGCCACCACCTTGCTGGTAAAAAGTTTTTGCATTTTTGAAAAAAGACCGCTGGCGCTGAGCAAGGTCAGGAGCACGCCACCAATTAGAATAGAGCTGTAAATACTATCTAAGCCAGCATCTTGGCTGGCAGCAATGGCGACCAGAAAAATCGAAGCCGGACCGACCACAGCCGGTAGCCGATGACCTACAAAAAGCTGAAGCAACATGCTGAGGGCCATAACAAAAAAGATTTTTTGCATATAGTAAACTTTAGCCAGTGGATCAGTAAAATGAAGGTTAGCAACTATTTGCCCCATCACTACGATAGTAGGCAGGCTGACTGCCAGCCATTGCAGACCATAGAGAAGTGTATTCCCTAAAGACAATTTTTCATCAACACCATACTTAAGCTTAATTTTTTCTTTTTCTTTCATCAGGATTGCCTTTCATCAAAGATATTGATTGTTTAAAGCTTTTACTGAACTTTTTTAACTACACTATCTTTTAGAAACATATCACCAAAACCATCGATTTTACAAGCGATATTATGGACACCATCAGGTGGATTATCTAACAACCTTATATTTTTCACGATTGTACCTCTTTTAATGGTAGAATTCGCTCCAATTTTTAAATCCTGAATAACAGCCACAGAATCACCGTCATTCAAGACATTGCCATTGGCATCTCTGATTAAATTAGCTTCCTCCGCCTTAGCTTTCTTCTCAGCCTCAATCTCCGGGTTCCACTCATGAAAGCATTCCGGACAAACAAGCAAATGATCAATTTCGTATGTATATTCTGAATCACATTTCGGACAATTCGGTAAATTTCCCATATTAATCTCCTCAATTATATTTCTTAAATATAGTAGTTGTTACATAACTGTTATATACCTTATCACAGCCGGCAAATCTTTAGGTTGCCAGTAATGCATAATTTGGTGCCAGGCACCTTTTCATGCACGACGCTTTTTTCGTAAATATTATTTATTGGACTGTGTACTTAAATGTGACGGATGGTAACCGTAATATGGACCTCCTTGCTATACTTATAGCAGAAAGGAGTGTGCATATGTCTGTAGATATCGATCAGATGAAGAAAATTGTTTATGAGGCCGGCAAAATTATCAAGGACGTTCAATTGTCTGCCGAGCAAGTAAAATCTAAAGGCGGACGGCTGGACTTTGTGACTAAGTACGATGTTGAGGTGCAAAATTTTCTCGAAGAAAAATTTAAGCAGGTATGGCCTGCTTATCATTTTTTAGGGGAAGAACAAGATGAGCATGATTTTACCGAAGATGGTTTCATTGTTGATCCAATTGATGGCACAACGAATTTTATATTAGGAGTTCCGCATTACTGTATAAGCGTTGCTGTCATGGAAGACAAAAAAATAGTTCAGGGTGTTGTTTATAATCCTGCTTTAGATGAAATGTTTTGGGCGGAGTTAGGTCAAGGTGCTTATTTGAATGGAGAGCCCATAGAAAATCCGGATCTGCCTTTTGCAGAAACAGTTTTTGGCATTGGCAGTTCTCCCTATAATGCCAGTTTGCGTGAACCAACACTGGATATGGTTCGTGAAATTATGAAAAAAAGCGATATCCGCTGCCATGGGTCTGCCGCGCTGGATCTTTGTTATGTAGCAAATGGACAGCAAGGAGGATATTTCGAGTATGAAATCAATCCCTGGGATATTGCTGCCGGTTTGCTGATCGCACGCGAAGCAGGAGCGATCGTTACTACCATGGATGGCGGGGAACCGCCGCTTGACCGCACGCTTACGATATTGGCAGCAGGTCCCACAATTTATGAGGAGATGCGGGAGATCCTGAAGTTTTAAAAGTAAAAAAAATTCAAGCAGCTACTGCAGACCGTAATGAAGCATTTCATCAAGTAGCGGTTATTCATCAACGCCGTATTAGGCAATCTGTCTGCCTGACCTGAATCGGCTTAGGAAATCCTGCGTTTCCGACTTTTCCGGATTCTCAAAAAGTTTAGCAGGTGTACCGCGTTCATGAATTTTTCCCTCATGCATAAAAAATACTTCGCTGCTGATATCCCGGGCAAACGCCATTTCATGCGTGACCACCAGCATAGTCATCCCTTCTTCAGCCAGAGTCTGCATAACAGATAGTACTTCTCCTACTGTCTCAGGGTCGAGCGCGGAAGTCGGCTCGTCAAAAAGCAGGATGTCGGGATCCATTGCCAGAGCTCTTGCGATAGCGACGCGTTGCTTTTGTCCGCCTGAAATCTGCTGTGGCTTAGCATTGATGAAAGCTGACATACCAACCTTGCCGAGGTATTCCAGTGCCCGTTCGCGGGACTCGTTTTTAGTCCTTTTCAACACCTTAGCCTGACCCGCGATGCAGTTATTCAGCACGGTCATATTGTTAAAGAGATTGAAAGACTGAAAGACCATACCGACACGGGCACGATACTCGTTTACATTGACACCGCGGTTAAGCATATTTTCACCCCGGTAAACGATTTTACCTGAGTCGGATAATTCCAGCTGATTGATGCAGCGTAATAGTGTTGATTTACCCGAGCCTGAGGCACCAATTATGCTAATTACATTGCCGGTAAAAACTTCAAAATCAATTCCGTTTAAGACCGGATTATTGCCATAGCTCTTGTGCAGGTCTATGACTTCAAGAATTGCGTTTTGTTTGTTGTTCATTTATTTAACCTTTCCCGACGACTGTAGGTACCGGCTGTCATGACCAGAGGATCTTCAGCAACAAGTTCGTAGCAACTGTCACCATCCATCTTCTTTTCCAGAAGACGCAGCAGGGTGGAAGCGGTAAGAGTCAGACTGAAGTATCCCAGCATTTCAATTGTGGCTGAAGGGAAGTACAGGAAAGTGGCCCCTGCAGCTGCCCGGTGTGCGGCGAAAAAATCAGGAAAACCGATTATAAACATCACCGATGTATCCTTTACATTAATAATGAAGTTGTTTCCGATCTGCGGCATGATGTTTCGCAAAGCCTGAGGGAGAATAACCGCTGTCATGGTCTGGTAATGGCTCATGCCTACTGCCTTGGCACCTTCTTTCTGTCCGGGATCGACAGAAAGAACGCCACCGCGAACAGATTCCGTCATATAGGCTCCTGTGTTGATGGAGACAATAAGGATTGACGCCATCCAGATACTGGAAAACCTGAGCACATTATCAGTAATGTAAGGCAGTCCGTAGTAAAGGAAAACTGCCTGCAAGACCATGGGTGTTCCGCGGAAAATTTCCACATAAATTCGGATAACGACACGTACGGATCGCAGGAAAAAACGTTTGACCGGGTGATCGTTCAATGATATCGGTATGGTGTTCAACACCCCGCAGACAAAACCGATAAGGCAGCCAATTGCAGTGGCAACCAAGGCCAGGATCAGCGTTGAGCTGATCCCGCGTAAATAACTGTTGCCATAAGACTCCCAGAGCTTACCAATGTCAAAGATGAGTTTAGAAAATTTATTCATGGTATTAATCCGCGCTTAGAGGTTGAATAGAAATTGCATCTTCCATCAGACTGTTGAAATCATCGACGGTCATAGTCTGCAGCACTGCATCAATTGCAGCTTTGAGAAAAGCATTGTCTTTCATAACAGAGACGCCGATATTGACATTTTCTGCGCGTTTCTGCTCGGAAAACTGAAAGTCTCCATCTGTACCGCTAAAATCAAGTATTTTCATGTCGGGATAAGTGATGATCGCGCCCTGGGCAGTAGGCAGATCGGTAACAACGAAGTCGACAACACCGGTTTCAAGTGCCATCAGCATGGCAGGCGCATCAGCGGAAGCCGACTTAATCTCCGTTCCCTCCATTTGAGGCAAACATTCTGTATACCAGATGGTTGAGATCTGGGCAGTACCGGAGGCTCCCTCAAAATCCATGATGCTTTCGGCTCCGGCGAAGGGGCTGTCTGCTTTGGTTAGCACTACCATGGTGGCGTAGAAGTAAGGTCCGGCAAAGTCAACCTGTTCAGAACGGTCGGCAGTCATCGACTGTCCGGCGATAGCAGCATCGATAGAGCCTGTCATAACAGCAGGCACCAGCGAGTCCCAGTCAGACTGGATTATTTCCAGCTCCCAGTCATTTGCCTCAGCGATTATTTTACCGATCATGACATCGTAGCCATTGGCGTATGATCCGGGCACATTGCTGAGTTCAACAGCTCCATTGCTGTCATCATTTTGAGTCCAGTTGTAAGGGGCATAAGCGCATTCCATTGCGATGGTGAATACACCATCTTCGACACCTGTGGGGACTTTCTGAGCATTGCCTGTCTCGGCTTCAGTTCCATTCGCAGTTGTTCCTGTTCCGCTACAAGCTGCCAGTGTGAACAAGATGACTATTGCCATGATTGTTGCAATCCAATTCCTCATTTTCTTTGAATCCTTTCTTAGCATATGTTTAATAAAACAAGGCTTCCGACTATTTTGACCCGTCGGCGGCAAATTCAAAAAAAGAACCGCTTTATAAGCGGTTCCATGGGAATCTAAGTAAGAATTATTGCATATCAGATACCATCGATAGCGCTCCACAAAAGCTTGTGACAGCTCGCCAGATATTCTCTGACGACCCAGCCATGGAAGACAGGCAATCTTACACAGCTTCGGCGTTCTTCCCTTTCGTGCCGGCGGCTGCCTGCCTTATACCGACACTACTCTTGAAAATCGCACCTCTACCTAAAGCGATTCAATTTTCATGTATCCTAACACTTGCTTATGATGCTGTCAATTGTCTATTGAGCCAATCGCGTTGTTAGCGAAGATTGATTTTAGCAAGGATACACGGCTATAGACTAAAGGTTTATCGGCCATCGATTGAAGCTAAGTTTTTAAACGGAGTTATAAATTGTATTTTGTTGCCTGCGACCTATTCTCCTAATTTTAAAATTGTCACGCTTCACTTAGCCTGAGATCGAGACTTGATGCATAGTCGTGTACTTCTCTGTACTCCGACCGGCTCAGCCTTCGATTTAAATTGTCATAGTTGTAAGCTAGATGAGCCGGATAATATTGGCCCATTAAATTCACCAGGATATTTGTAGATAGTTCTTTTTTTAAAAAATTTAAGATCAATTTTGTTTCGTCTAAATTTCCGGGAAGCACTAAGTGTCTTACAATCAAGCCTTTAAAAGCAATGCCACTTTCTGTCTTGAGCCCTCCAACTTGGCGGTTCATTTCTTTTAAAGCCGCTTTGACTCTCGCAGGATAGTCGTCTATTTGCGAAAGTTTTTTTGCGCTTTCATTATGGAAATATTTAAAGTCCGGCATGTAAATATCTACAATACCATCTAAGATCTTTAATATTTCAACCTTTTCATAGCCTGAGGAATTATAAACCAGGGGCAGATAAAGTCCTTTTTGCGCCGCAATATGGACGGCATTGACTATATTGGCCAGAAAATGAGTGGGAGAAACCAGATTGATATTATGGCAGCCATATTCATTTTGAATCTCCAGCATTATTTCTGCCAACCTTTCGTCGCTGATGGCCTTTCCTTCACCTGCGAAACTCAAACTGTGATTTTGGCAATAAACACATCTCATATTGCAATACCCGAAAAATATGGTGCCGGAACCCCGTTTTCCCGTTAAAACAGCTTCTTCACCAAAATGCGGACCATAACTCGCAACTATCGCCTTATTTTTTGCCTGGCAAAACCCCGTACCCTCTTTGCGATCAACTGCGCACTCATGCGGGCAGAGCATACAATTATCCAAATGTTTGTTTAAGATACTGGCTTTTTCTGCCAGCTTGCCGTTTTTTAGTAACTTGACATAGCCAGCCTGAAATGACATAAATTCCTCTTTTCTTTTTTGCTTGTTATACTTCAAGTTTATCACGCTCAAACAGGTGATTTTCCGGCTGATGTAACATAAAGTCTAATTGCAATTTTTGTACACGGTATTATTTTAGAAAAGCTAACTTGGTGGTAAAAATTCATTTTAAATAATAAAAATTACATCAGGTTCAATTTTTACCTTAATAGCGACTAATGGAAAGCCAAGTGCACTGACGCTTGAAAAGAATGAGGTGATTAACAATGTCAGAAGTAGAACTG
>CAZVVR010000065.1:0-7188 GCA_964630605.1 uncultured Mageeibacillus sp.
TTGAGCATTATGGCAAGTATAAAGCGAAAGTTTCTCTTGACGCTTTGTCACAATCCGAAGATAAGCAGCAAGGTAAGCTGATCCTGATGACAGCAATCACACCTACACCGGCCGGTGAAGGTAAGACCACTACAACAATCGGTCTGGCTGATGCTTTGGCCAAGCTGGGGAAAAATAGTACAGTTGCTCTGCGCGAGCCTTCCATGGGCCCGGTGTTTGGCATTAAAGGCGGCGCAGCAGGTGGTGGTTACGCTCAGGTTGTTCCGATGGAAGATCTGAATTTGCATTTTACCGGAGACTTTCACGCTATCGGTGCGGCCAATAATTTGCTGGCAGCTATGCTGGACAACCATATTCAACAGGGCAACAGCCTCAATATCGATCCGCGTCAGATTACCTGGAAGCGTGTAGTTGACATGAACGATCGCCAGCTGCGTTTTGTTGTAGACGGCCTTGGTGGAAAAGCAAATGGCACACCGCGTGAAGATGGCTTTGATATTACAGTTGCATCCGAAGTTATGGCTATCTTCTGCCTGGCCAACAGCCTTGAAGATTTAAAAGCCCGCCTGGCGAAAATAGTTGTCGCATATACCTATGACGGAAACCCCGTTACCTGTGCTGACCTCAAAGCAGAAGGCGCAATGACAGCTTTATTGAAAGATGCTATTAAACCTAACTTGGTACAAACTTTGGAAGGCACTCCTGCTTTTGTCCATGGCGGACCTTTCGCGAATATTGCTCACGGCTGTAATAGTATTTTGGCGACTAAACTCGCTTTAAATAACTTTGATTATTTGGTCACAGAAGCCGGCTTTGGTGGCGATCTGGGTGCTGAAAAATTCCTTGACATTAAGTGCCGTGCCGCTGGTCTCAGACCTGATGCAGTTGTAATAGTTGCAACTGTCCGCGCTTTGAAAATGCATGGCGGAGTTGCTAAAACCGAGCTGAAAGGTGAAAACCTTGACGCCTTAGCCAAGGGCATGCCGAACTTGCTGCAGCATGTAGAAAACATGCAAGAAATCTTTAATCTGCCTGCAATCGTAGCAATTAACCGTTTCCCTGATGATACAGAAGCGGAGCTAGAACTGGTTCGTGAAGAATGCCGTAAACTTAGCGTTAACGTTGCCCTGTCAGAAGTATGGGGCAAAGGTGGTGAAGGCGGTTTGGAACTGGCAGAAGAAGTAATCCGTATCTGTGACAGTGAAACTGATCAGACTCCGCATTATACCTATGGGCCGGATACAACGATTGAAGAAAAGATCTATGCAATAGCCAAACGTATGTACCGCGCTGATGGTGTAGCTTACACTAATAAGGCACGTAAACAGATAAAAGAACTGACCGATAATGGTTTCGGTGACTTGCCTGTTTGTATGGCCAAAACACAGTATTCTTTCTCGGACGATCCCTCTTTACTTGGAGCACCGCGCGGTTTTGAGATTACTGTATCCAACTTGAAAGTTTCTGCCGGAGCTGGCTTTATAGTCGTTTTAACCGGTGATGTTATGACTATGCCCGGTCTGCCACGTGTACCATCTGCAGAGAAAATCGACGTGGATGAAAATGGAGTGATTTCAGGACTCTTCTAATTTTTACTTGAACTGAATACAAATTTGTTATTTAATGGGAGTTGCTCGGCCGAGCAACTCCTTTTTTTTGGAGAAATGGCTGGCCTTGGAAATTATGTAGAAATATCAACTGATTTATTTGTTTTTAGCTCTATAAATTATATGACTTTTATGCATGAGCTTTAGGCATGTGCTAGAATACCGTTAATGATGTGAAATATTCTTATATCTTTTTAAAATTTGCTTGTAACGATGCATTTAAAGTGTCAGGAAAGGTGCAAAAATGGAAGAATTAAAAAAATACATGCAAGAAGCTGCTGGCTTTATGGACCGTACAGCCGGTGTGCTGAACGAAGACGGCTTAGTGCTGGCGTCAACCGACGTTAAGCTCGAAGGTACAGAAGACTCTGTGGCTAAAGCAGTTTTGGCGTCTGAAGAAGATATTGTTTTTAGCGGTGACCGCTCATATAAAAAGATTGATCGCGGTACTCGCAACAGCTATATTTGCTTTGTAGCAGGAATTGATGAGCAGGCTCAGGTCTACCTTGAATTGCTCAAACGCTGGATTGAATCATCGTATGTCGAAAAAGACAATGCGGAAGAAAAAGAAACATTTATTAAGAACGTGTTGCTGGAAAATGAACTGCCGGGTGACGTTCCGTTAAAAGCCAGAGATCTTAAGATAGCTTATCCGGTTCCCCGCCAACTTTATATTGTCAGAGTCAATCCGGGTAAGTCTGCAGATGTACTAACAATTTTAGAACATCTTTTCCCGGACTGGGAACGTGATTTTGTTTTCCCTATGGATGAAGAAAATATTGTAGTGATGCTGGAAATACATTCCGGTGACAAGTCGCGTACTGCAAGTGAGGAAGCTTCTCTTATTTTGGATACTATCAATACAGAAGCCAAAACACATGCTTATATAGGTGTCAGTATGCCTGCGGAAACACTCAAAGATACCGCGAAATCTTATCGCGAAGCCTCAATGGCACTGATTGTTGGTCAAATATTTGATGAAGAGTCGAGCATTATGCGTTACGACAGATTGGGTCTGGGGCGGTTGATTTACCAGTTGCCGAAAACTCTCTGCGAACTTTTCCTTTCTGAAGTTTTTGAAGAAGGAGCATATGAGGCTCTGGATGATGAGACTTTGCTTACGATTCAGAAATTTTTTGAAAATAATCTTAATGGCAGCGAGACCAGCCGTCAGCTTTTTGTGCACCGCAATACTTTAGTCTACAGATTGGACAAAGTTGAAAAAATCACTGATTTGGATTTGCGTAGCTTTGACGATGCAGTCTTATTTAAACTGGCCCAAATGGTTCGTAAATATCTCGAATATCAGAATTCAGGCAATAAAAGCGCCAGCACTGTGCGCAGCGACAGCAAAATGGATAGCTCCATGCCAGTAATTTAACTGTTTTTGGAGCAATCCATGGCGATGAACATAATCGAATTTAAAGACGTTAACAAAATTTATCCCAACGGTACGCGGGCATTACAGGACGTAACTTTTAGTGTGGAGCCCGGAGAATTTGTTTTCGTTATAGGTGAAAGCGGAGCGGGCAAATCAACGATTGTCAAGCTTTTGACTTGTGAAGAAAGACCCAGCCAGGGTCTGGTTATACTGGATGGGCAAGACGTTTCGGAGCTTCCGGACAAATACGTTCCTTTTTTACGTCGCAAAGTCGGTATGATTTTTCAGGATTTCAGGCTCATAGCTTCCCGTACTGTGGCGGAGAATGTAGCCTATGCGATGGAAGTTACAGGAGCTTCTCCGAAAGAAATCAAAAGAAGAGTTCCTTTAGTGCTTTCCGTAGTAGGGTTGAAAAATAAGGCTGATGTATTTCCCGCGCAGTTATCCGGCGGTGAAGGCCAGCGTGTAGGTATAGCCAGAGCATTGGTCAATAATCCGCGTCTGATTTTAGCAGATGAGCCTACGGGAAACCTCGACCCTGTGAATGGCGAAGCTATTATGGCTTTATTAGAAAGAATTAATCGCAACGGTACTACCATTATCGCCTGTACTCATGATCAAAATCTCGTTAACAAAATGCAAAAGCGTGTTCTGCAGCTGGAAAAAGGCGAACTTTCACGTGATGAATATTGTGGCAACTATTATTGTTTATCTGCAGATGATGACATTATGCCGATAGAAGAAAAAGTTGAATATAATTACAATTCTGAAGCCGACGAAACAGCTTATGTTTCCAATGAAAATGAAGATGATTTACAGTTTAATCACAAGTTGGATCTTTTGTCTAATGAAAAGGGAAATTTGCTTAACAGCTTAAAACAGGACTCAGAATCCAGGCGTACACGAACCTCTTCTTTCAACAGGACCAAGGAAATGAAAGAGATTTTGAAAAGGATCGATGAAAGAGTGCAGCAGCGAGAAGCGCTGCGTAAGCAAAACGAGATAAAAAAAGCTCAGAAAAACCGGGACAATCCGGAAAATAATATAATGGAGCCCGAGGAGCTTTAAGAATGAAATTAAATGAATTTCGTTATGCTGCAAAATCCGGCTTTAGTAATCTTGGACGTCACCCGTTTTTGCTGATAGCGTCAGTAATAACCTTGACTTTAATGCTTTTCTTGCTCAGCGTTTTCGTCGCCTTTTCACTTAATGCGTCTAATTTATCAAAAATTGCGGCACAACAACCACCAATCACTATATCTATGCGAGTACAATCAGAAGAGTCAAGTATTGTTCAAATGCGTGAATTTCTCTCTAACCAGCCGGATGTAATAATCGAGTTTGAGGAATTTACGCCGGAAATGAATTTTGAAACCTTTAAAAAAGATATTGGTAAAGAAGAACTTTGGAAGGATTTCTCGATTCAAGATAATATCCCGCACACCTTTAACGTGCGCTTGTCTGATCCGGGACTGGGGTCTGAGTTCAAAACAAATGTTGAATCTATGCCTGAAGTTTACGAAGTAATGATGGAATCAGAAGTAATGAGCTTTTTGGACAGGGTAACTCTCTGGACAAATCGTATTGGTCTGATCGTTTTTATTGTGCTTTCGGTAGTCTCTGCCCTGATTGTATCAAACATGATCAGAGTGGCTGTATTGTCGCGTTCAAGTGAAATAAATATCATGAAATATTTGGGAGCTACCAAAGGTTTTATTCAGTTGCCTTTTGTGATCGAAGGGCTAATAGCCGGTTTTATCGGAGCTCTTCTATCCAGTCTGGCATCCGGCTTGCTTTATTCGTATATTCAGGGTCGCTTTGGTTCGAGCTTAAGTGGAATTAGCGACGGAGCTTTTTCACTCTTGCCCAATTCTTCCGTGATAGGAACCATAAGTGTGATCAATCTGTTGGTCGCCTTTGTTTTGTGTCTTGTTGCCAGTATGTTATCAGTACGAAAACACGCTAAAGTGTAACCACACCTGGACTGCTAACAGGCGGTCAGAACATTTTTAGTTTTTATTTATAAATAATCTGAAATGAGCAAACAAAAAAAGTTACTGGTTTGTAATGCAAAAACTCGATATTAGTGATAATCTGGAATATGCGGCAGCAGATAGCCTTCAGGGGAGAAAATTTTTGATATTACAGAAAAAGCAATCTAAAAACAGATTTTTTAAATATCGGCGATCAGGTACTCTAATGCTGGTATTACTTATGATATTAGTCTTGTTGCTGCCGGCTTCTGCTGAGGCTACAACAACCAGACAAAGGTTGGATACAGCAAAGCAGCAGCTCAGTAAACTGGAATCGGAATTAAAGGATACCCAGACACAATTGAATGAACTGCGTGCGGAAGAACGCCGTTTATCTGACGACTTGAGCTGGCTCAGAGTTCGCAGCGAAGAACAGAGTAGGGTTTACCAGGATGCCTTGCAACAGAAAGAAACTGCCTATTCTATAATGATTGACGATGAAGCTGCGTACCAGGAGTCTTTACAGAGATTTAGTGACAAGCAGGATCAATACTGCGAGCGCATCAGTCAGATGTACAAATGGCAGAACAAGAGCATGCTTGAATTACTGTTGGGATCTGACAGTTTGCAAAGTTTTTTCACCACCGTTAATTTTATGAAATTTGTTTCTGATGCAGATGAGCAGGCCATGCAGGATTTGGAAAATGCTGCAGAAGAAGCAGAAATGATGCGTCTGCGTTCAGAGAATTCTTACAATGAGCTGACAACATTGGCGGCAGAAGCAGATGAAGTTTTGCGTCAGATCGAGGCTGATCAGACGATGACGCAAAGCGAACTGGATGAGGCGTCTTATTCTTTAAGTCTTTTTCGGCAAAAAGAAGAAAACCTGAGCTCTGAAAAAACGTATGCCCAGGCTGATGTCAACCGCTACGCTACTCAACTGGAAATAGAAAATCGGCCGACTACGACTCCCGCTACGACTACCACAACCAGGCCGCCTGTTACAAATAGTCCCACACAACCCGCAATGGGTGGTGGTGATTCGGTGCCAAGTGGCAGCTCTTTTGCCTGGCCCGTTCCGTCCAGTTCCTATATAACATCTTATTTCGGTATGCGTACTTTCTGGGGTATAACCAGACCTCACCAGGGCATTGATATTGCTGCCGGTATGGGGTCTAACGTTGTTGCTGCCCGCGCTGGTATTGTCACTTATGCAGGTTGGCTGGGAGATTATGGAAATCTTATAATTGTTGACCACGGTGATGGTTATTCTACGCGCTATGCTCATTTAAGCGGTTACAACTGTTATTATGGTCAGTCAGTATCAAAAGGACAGGCGATTGGCTTTATCGGAAGTACCGGCAGATCAAGTGGTCCTCATCTGCATTTTGAAATACTTATAAACGGAATTCCCGTTAATCCACTATCGTATTATTAAAAAATCAGCTATCATAATACCTACTTAATTATTTATACTACAAGGTCGGAACAATCCGGCCTTGCCGTTTTAAAATGAGGTATATCATGCAAGAACAACCACAAGATCCTTATTCCCGGAATCAATCTGATCCCTTTTCTCAACCCCAGCCTCAGCTAAGGCCGCAGATTCAAACAAATAAATTTGGATCCTATCCGCCGCGCTTTCCACAGGATGGAACCGAAGAAGAGGAAAGAGCTCGCAAACGAGGTATGCGCTGGAGAATATTTCTGGCGGTATTTTTAAGTGCAGCTGTTACTTTCCTTTTGACCGCTGGAATCGCTTACGCTCTTTATGGTAACGCCATCCGCGAATTGGGTGGCAATCGTTTGAGTTTTCTTGATGAAAAAGAAAATGAGGCATATACGCTGCGCTTTCCCGAAGAAGACGGAGTGGAGCATGCTCTGGCAAAGCTGGATAAAGTATATGATCTGATTTCTGAGAATTATATTGATGATCTTACGAATGTTGAATTGATCGAGATCATGACACAGGGTCTGGTTAATAATGTTGAAAGCCCTTATACGTTTTATTTAAGTGCTGATGAACATCAGTCATCGCAGGATGCAATGAGTGGAGAATACAGTGGTATCGGGGCTATTGTGATGATGGATGAGGCCGGCTATTTTGTTGTGAATGATGTTGTCGCGGACAGTCCGGCCGAAGAAGCCGGTGTCGCTATTGACGATAGAATTATCGCAGTTAACGGTGAGACAACTTTTGGCATACATGATGTATCACAACTGGCAA
>CAZVVR010000066.1:0-6923 GCA_964630605.1 uncultured Mageeibacillus sp.
ACCTGTTCCCATCCCGAACACAGAAGTTAAGCTCTCTTGTGCCGAGGATACTTGGTTGGAGACGACCTGGAAAAGTAGGTACTCGCCGGATACATATTCCTCGTTAGCTCAGTAGGTAGAGCATGCGGCTGTTAACCGCAGGGTCGTTGGTTCGAGCCCAACACGGGGAGCCAAAAAAGGCTACGAAACTAAACTGTTTCGTAGTCTTTTTTTGTATGCCATTATTGATGACACAAGACTGACACAGTCGCGGATTATTCTATAGACAGAATGATCTAAGGAGGTCAACAAATGATTAAAAAGATTGTAATAAGTACTTTGGTGCTCGTCACTGTGTTCGCTCTGGTGATGACTGGTCTTTCATTAGGCAACAAAACAGTGCTTGCCGCTGACAATGATGAAAGCGGGTTAACAGAAATTACCGAAAAAGCTGATGCGAATATTGGCTTTGGCAGACGTGGCATGGGCATGCACAGCATGAGGCGTAATGCTGAGAATCCGGACAATGATGGACGGCCCAGCCTTCCGGAAGGTGTTACACGTCCCTGTGATATAGACGGTGACGGTTTTCCGGATCTTCCCGAGGGTATATCGCCCCGCTGGAACAGAGACCGTGAACGTGATCCTGAGACCGCTGGTCAAGCTTTTGGCTACGGTAAAGAGGATGCCAGAGGTAACGGTGAGGGCATGCACGGCATAATGAGAAATGCCAGAGATAGGGATGGTGACGTCTGTCCTGATTGCCCGCAGGGTGTAACGCCACGTTGGGACAGAGACAGAGACGGTAACCCGGATGTAAAGACTGAGCGTTCTTTCCGCAGAACAGGCTCTTGCCCCTTCGCAGCAGAAACCGAAACTCCTTAAAGGGATTATCACTGCTAAATCGGTGAGTGAATAATTTCGTGCCTGGCACGAAATTATTCACTGTCTGTAGGACAAGTGACATAATTTTGCTAGTATAATGTGTAAAGGGCGTCGCTTGTATTTGCGAACACATAGGGGGATATTATGACGCGGATGCTGATAGCGGACGACAATCGCCGACTGACTGAGATCCTGGCGGAATATGCCAGGCGCGAAGGATATATTGTAGATATTGTTTACGACGGGCAGGCCGCCTTGGATCAGTTTAAGGCTGAGCCTGCCGATGTTGTTCTTTTGGACGTGATGATGCCTTTGATTGATGGCTTCACAGTTTGCCGAGAAATTAGGCGTATCTCGCTGGTCCCGATCTTAATGATTACGGCTCGCAGCGAAGATGCGGATCGCATCATGGGTCTGGATATCGGGGCAGATGACTATATAGTAAAACCTTTCTCTCCGGCTGAGGTGATGGCTCGGGTGCGGGCCATCATGAGGCGTCTCGATCTCAGCGACGCTGAGGCAGATGACAACGACAACTATGTGCTCGGCAGTCTGCAGATCAATATGGACAAAGCGGAAGTTAGAATTGACGGTGAAGAAGTTAGTCTGACTCATCGTGAGCGGGAACTGCTTTGGCTGCTGGCTTCCAATCCTGACCGGGTGTTCAGCCGAGACGAGCTGATTGACCGGCTCTGGGGATTTGATTACGAAGGAGATCTGCGCACGGTGGATTCTCATATCAAACGCCTGCGGGCAAAACTTGAAGACTTTATACACGACGACTGGACTATAGCGACAGTCAGGGGCCAGGGTTATAAGCTGAAAAAATTATGAAAAACATTAAATTGAGCCGGCGCATCGCCCTATCTTTTTTCATTCTGTTTCTGGTCTTCAGCCTGGTTTTGAGTGTTCTTTTTTATGCTCTGAACCGCCGTAGCATGTTGCGGGTTTATGAAGACCAGCTGCTCACGCATGCAGTAAGTATCGCTGCTGCGATTGACGATCTGACTCTTTCCGCAGAAGACTGGCCCGGCATGGGGGGCGGCAAGGGTCCGGGCAGAGGTATGCATATGGGTCCACAGTCAGATTATCTGGATCTAATCAATGAAATAGCCATGAGTGACATTTGGATAGTCGATGAAACAGCCCGCTCAGTAACGGTGGGCATGTCGCAGCGTCCGATTAATTATACGGAATTAAATCCTCAGGCTCAGGCCTTGCTGGAAAGTGTCTTTGCTGGCAAAGCGTTGACAAGCACGGCTTTCAGTGAGCAGCTGGACACTGCCTCGCTCTCCGCCGGCGCCCCTGTTTATGATGATAACGGTCAGATAATAGCTGCAGTGCTCTTGCACAACAGTTACAGTGACCTCAACCAAAGCCTGAGTGACATTTTAGGCATCCTGGGCTGGTCGCTGCTGATTGTCCTGTTGCTGGCTCTTTTTATGACCATGTTGCTGTCACGGTGGATCAGCCGCCCGGTAGCGCAAATGGAAAAAACTACCGGCAGTCTGGCCGCAGGTGATTACAAAGCACGCAGCGGTATCAGCCAAAGCGATGAGATCGGTGCTCTGGCTCGGCATATCGACCTGCTGGCCGAACGTCTGGCCATTGCAGAAAGAGAACGCCTGAGGCAGGATGAGGCCAAACGCAGCTTTCTGGCTTCTTTATCGCATGAACTGCGCACGCCGGTAGCGGTAATGCGCAGTTCTCTGGAAGCCCTGCGTGACGGTATCGTGTCTGAGCAGGAGCACAAACAGGAATATTACGATGATTTGCTGGGAGAGAGCCGTCAGCTGGAGCGTTTGATCAACGATTTGCTGGAATTATCGCGTCTGGATACAGCGGAGTTCAAGTTTGAGAAAAGTGAAGTCAATATTCCGGATATTCTGGCGGATGCCGTGCGCGGCCAGCGTCGCCAGGCCGAACAAAGCGAATTGAATTTAAACTATTTGGACCAGGTGAAACAATACCCTTATATGGGTGACTACAATCGTTTGTATCAGCTTTTCACCATAATCATTGACAATGCGCTTCGTTATGCCGAGCCGGGTACAGAAGTAAGCGTAATTTCCCAGCTTAACGATACAGGTAGGCTCGAGATAATCTTTCGTAATTTTGGCGAAGTAATTCCACCTGAGGCCTTAGAACATATTTTCAAACGTTTCTACAGGGTGGATACTGATCGTTCCTCCGGTTCCGGTCTTGGTCTTGCTGTTGCTTCAGCTCTGGCGGATAGTCATAAAATCACGATTCAAGTCAACAGCAGTTCGGAGGATGGTACAAATTTTACTCTTTTCTTTGCAGCTCCACTTGAATAAAATCTGACTGCATCGGAGTACTTTATTTAAAAAATTTCCTTTTTTATCCGTAACAATCTTAAACGCGATATTGACATATGTCAGAAACACTGTATAATGAACCATAGTGACATATGTCGAATACTACTTTAAGGAGGTGGATTATATGCCTAGAGAAGATGGAACTGGACCAATGGGCGAAGGCCCAATGACTGGTAGAGGATTAGGTCCTTGTGCTGATGACAGCGTAACAGATTACGGTTACGGTCCCGGAATGGGATATGGCCGTGGATATGGCCGTGGATATGGGCGTCGTGCCTTTGGACGCGGACGTTGTTTTTACGGACGTGGCTTTGGTTGGGGATACGGTGTGCAACAAGTGCCGTCCGCAACACGCAAAGAATATCTGCAGGAACGCAAAGAATACCTGCAACGCAATCTTGAAGTCATTGATGATGAGTTAGAAAAGCTGTAAATTACTATCAGAGATAAGTTGGGGGACGCTCTGCTTATCTCTGTATAGGAGCGAGGTAATACATTTGGCCAGACCAATGAAAAAACGAAGAGTTTGTAGTTTGCCTGAAGATAGTCGGTTCGGTTCGCTGGATCGCACTTTTACAGCTGAAGACAAGCTTAATATGACTGTGGATGAGTATGAAACCATCAGACTCATCGATTTAGAAGGTTTCACTCAGGAAGAGTGTGCTCAGCAAATGGGTATAGCACGCACAACCGTTCAGGGGATTTACGTTGCAGCAAGACGAAAGCTGGCAGAATCCCTGGTAAACGGAAGAGTGTTAATTATTGAAGGTGGGAAATACCAACTTTGCGATGATTTCGGACCAGACTGTGGTCGTGCCTGTCGCAGACACGGACGCGGCGGAGTACGCGGACCGCGTGATGGCAGGGGTCATGGACCACGCGATGGACGTGGACGTTTTGGTCAAAGAGTTTAAAGAAAACTAATGCAGAAAAAGCGAGTACCATTTTGCTGTGATCAGCTGTATAAACCGGACTCGTTCATTATTGGAATAAATTAAAAAAAGAAACGGAGTATATTAATGAAGATAGCAATACCTATGGATAAGCAGAATGTAGACACTAAAATAAGTATGTCCTTTGGACGGGCTCCATACTATTTATTTTATGATACTGAAACAAAAGCGAATGACTTTGTACAAAATACCGCAGCTAAGAGTGCAGGTGGTGCCGGAATCAGAGCTGCACAAATAATTGTGGACAATAAAGCAGATGTCGTATTGACACCAAGATGCGGGAAAAATGCTGCTGATGTGCTTTTGGCAGCAAACATCAAAATTTATAAATCGAAGGATGCTTCAGCCCAAGATAATATCGATGCTTTTTTAGCAGATAACCTTTCTTTGCTCGATGATATTCACGCCGGATTTCATGGCAACTAAAGATAATATGAAAATTGCGATTCTTAGCGGAAAAGGAGGCACAGGTAAAACTTTGCTTTCTGTAAACTTGGCAGCAGTAGCAGCTATAAAATCGGGAGCGGCTGTTTACGTCGATTGCGATGTGGAAGAACCCAACGGTCATTTATTTTTCAAGCCTGTGGATGTGCAAGAAGATAAAGTTGCAGTTAAGATACCTGTAGTGGATCAAGAACTTTGCACCGGTTGCCGTGATTGTGTAGATTTTTGTAATTTCAATGCGCTTGCCTACATTAACAAGCAACTCATTGTTTCAGAACTAATCTGTCATTCTTGCGGTGGCTGTGTCATTGTTTGTCCCGAACAAGCATTTACCGAGAAAGACAAAGTCATTGGACGAGTTCGGGTAGGTACATCATCAGATGTGGAAGTAATTTCGGGAGCAATGAATACAGGAATAGCTTCCGGCATACCGATTATCGACAGACTTCTGGCCGAAGAGGCTAAAACCGATGCTGATAAAGATACTTTTATTGACTGTCCTCCCGGCAGTGCTTGCATTGTAATGGAAAGCATTAAAGATGCCGATTATTGCGTGTTGGTAGCTGAGCCTACGCTTTTTGGTGTACATAATCTCAATATGGTCTATCAGCTGGTGGAAATATTTGACAAACCTTTCGGCGTTGTTATAAACAAATGCACGGAAGAGGATAATCCCGCTGAAAGATTTTGCCAGGATAACGACATCATGGTTTTAGGGCGTATTCCTCTTGATCACGAGCTGGGTCTATTAAATTCAAAAGCTCAAATTGTAGCCAGAGAAAGCAAAAAGTATCAAAAACTATTTGCAGATTTGCTGGATGTGATAATGAAGGAGGCTAAACATGAAACAACTGTTAATTCTTAGCGGAAAGGGCGGTACCGGTAAAACCACTATTGCCAGTGCCTTTATCAAACTTTCTGAAGCCGAGGCTTATGCAGATTGTGACGTGGATGCTCCTAACTTGCATCTGGTAGACGCCTGGCAAGAAGAACCGATCAAGTCCGATTATTACGGACTTCCTGTTGCAGTTATTGATTCTGCGCTTTGTACCGAGTGTGGTCTTTGCAAAGAATATTGCCGTTTTAACGCTATTTCGTCGCTGGACGGTCACAAGGTCAAACCATATTCTTGTGAAGGTTGTGGTGTTTGTGCCTTTGTCTGTCCTGTAGATGCAATTACAATGGTGCCGGCTGTGGCCGGCGAAAAAATGCTATATCTAGACGATGCAAGAGTTTTTTCGACCGCTCAGCTGAAAATGGGTAGCGGCACTTCAGGATTGCTCGTAAGCGAGGTGAAAAGGCAGATGAAAGATTCAGCCGGAGAAGATGTGCCTCTGGCTATTATAGATGGTTCGCCGGGCATTGGTTGTCCTGTTATTGCCTCAATAAGTGGTGTAGATATGGTTTTAGTTGTAACTGAACCTTCTATATCCGGTTTCAGTGATATGGAACGCATCATTGATACGGCAATGAAATTCGGAACCAAGACAGCTATCTGTATTAATAAATACGACACTAATTCTGAGAAGGCAGAAAAAATAGAAGAATTTTGTAAAAAAGAAGGTTTGCCTTTTGTTGGGAAAATACCCTTTGATTCAGCTGTCGTTAAGGCTTTAAATATGGGTATAAATATTGTCGATATTGACTGCATTTCAAGTAAAGCAGTTAAAGAGCTTTATCAAAAGACGATGGATCTGCTTTTTAGAGAAGATGAAAACGATTCTTTCGATGAGTAAATGTTTAAATTATTTGATAAAAGCCAGTAAAACAAAGATATTAATAAAAGGAGAATAACAGAATGGTAAGAATTGCAGTCGCAAGCGATAAAGGTATGGTAACAGAACATTTTGGACATTGTGAGGAGTTTATAATGTTCGATGCTGAAAATGGTCAAATTACTAAAAGCGAAAAAATTGCTAATCCGGGACATAAACCTGGATTTTTGCCGAATTTTCTGAATGATCAGGGCGTTAATGTAATTATATCCGGAGGCATGGGTGGTGGTGCCGTCCAAATATTTAATGAAAATAATATTGAGGTAATTGTTGGCGCCAAAGGCGAAGCTAAAGCAGTGGCAGAAGCATACTTGCAAGGTTCTTTGGAGTACACAGGTTCAATATGTCATGATCACGATCATTAAGCTTTACGAAAATTTCTTTATCGTGGTAAAAAAATAAAAAGTTTTTAAAAACCAGGAGACATAATCTTTGCGGCTTTGTTTGAGTCAGCCGGAAAGACTCATTTCTCCTGGTTATCGCATTTAAAGCTAATCGCGGAAACAATTTCACTCGAGTACTGCCAAAAGTTCTTCTGCACGTTTCTG
>CAZVVR010000067.1:0-1848 GCA_964630605.1 uncultured Mageeibacillus sp.
TCAGACATATCTTTCCTGTTAGTTTTTCATCAGATGGTTATGGTAACAGCCATATCAAGAGTATCTTTTAACGGCCGCTTCTCACTTGCCAGGGCTTCATCCAAATCAATATCATTGCAGCCGCCGTCTTTATGGATAATCATGCGGTTAAGCCGTCCTTCGGTGATGGCCTGGACGGCTTTCACTCCCATCAGAGATGAGATCCAGCGATCACGAAAGCTCGGTGCACCACCGCGTTGCAAGTAACCTAATTGTGTGGAACGGGTTTCAATTCCTGTCCTGTTTTCAATACGCTCAGCCATATCAGAGGCCAAGCCTACACCTTCGGCCATAACCACGATGTAATGTCGTTTTCCGGCATTACGGTCTTTAATCAGCGTAAGCACAATATCATCATCAAAATCTATTTCTTTTTCAGGCACTAAAATGACTTCGGCCCCGGAGGCAACTCCAACACCCAAAGCAATATAGCCTGAATGCCGTCCCATAACTTCTACAACTGAACAGCGCTCATGTGAAGAGGCCGTATCACGAAGCTTGTCAATAGCCTGGATAGCTGTATTGAGTGCTGTATCAAAACCCAAAGAGTATTCTGTGGCTCCGATGTCATTATCAATAGTGGCCGGAATTACAATTACCGGCACTCCTTTGTCGGCTAAAGCTTTAGCACCGCGTGCCGTACCATCACCACCTATAGTTACAAGTACATCTATATTAAAAACTTCAGTCATTTCAATAGCTTTTTGCAGGCCTTCTTCTGTAGTAAAAGTTTCGCTGCGGGCAGTCATCAGAAAAGTTCCACCTCTGTGCAAGATTTCTGATACAGACCGGCTGTCCAAACTGACCAAATCACCCCGCCAGAGTCCGTGATAACCGCGTCTTACTCCAAGAATATTAAAACCTGCGTTAATTCCGGCTCTGGTAACAGCCCTGATAGCACCGTTCATGCCGGGGGCATCACCACCTGAAGTAAGTATACCCAGTGTTTTTTTGTTCTTAGATACTGCGTCTATGGCGAGGTCTTTCTTCATGATTTACTCCTAGTATATTCAATAGTTATAGATTATACCTGCTATATAAATTATTTGATAGTTGCGTTAACTCCAGTTTATATGAGACCCAAATTATTTTCACCGAAACGCCGGCAGAACATAGCTATTGTTTCAGAATCATGGGCGATCATGGGTAGTTTCAGCTGCTGAAGAAGTTCTTCTTCTTTTTCTGCAAATATATAAACCGGCATCGTGCCCGGGAAATATACGCACGTTGCTCTGACAGCCTCTATAAACTTTTGTGAAGGTTTGTTTTTACAGCGAATAACCAATGCCAGATCCGGTCCGGAGCCAATAGCATCTTTTAATGCCGGAGAAGAACCGTGATGCTGCTCACGCTTTAAACACTGTTTTTGCGAGTTGTTCCCGGGTACCGCGCTTTTACTATTATTATTATTATTATCTTTATTATTATGCTGCCTGCGAACATACCGGGATCGGGGTATTTCCATCGTTTCCGGCAGTTGCCTGCAATCCGGCTCCAGCGCCATGATTTTTTCTGCGATTACTTTGGGGTCCTCATCTTCGCGCAAAGACAGATTACCTGAGACCAGCAAAACTTTACTCTCTGCTAACAATTCACGCGAAGCTTCAAACACACGGGGAAAAACAATTAATTCAAATTTTCCCGCAGTGTCTTCGATCGTAACAAAAGCCATATGTTCATTTCGTTTTGTCAGCAAAATACGCTCGTCAATCACGAGACCTGCAACCAGAACCGGATCACGATCCTGTAAGGTATCCTTATTAAATTCCGGTCCGTTTTTACTTATCAGTTCAATTTCTTCTACGGCAG
>CAZVVR010000067.1:1858-6883 GCA_964630605.1 uncultured Mageeibacillus sp.
AACTCCTGGGCTGAATCTGCCAGCTCTAAAGACGAGGTCAGAGGCAGGCAGGAAAAAGCTTGTTCATATTCCTTTAAAGGATGTCCGCTGACATAAAGGCCCAACATTTCCTTTTCCATGGCCAGGCGCTCTGATTCGCTGAAGTCAGGCACTGTAGGATAATCCGGCTCAGCAACGGCCAGACTTTCTTCCTCGACCAAATCAAAAAGAGAAAGCTGGCCGTCCATTTTATTGCGCCGGGATGATTGCACCTGATCCAAATAAGGTTCAATAACTGCTATCATCTTTGAACGTGAAATATTGAAGCCATCGCAGGCAGACGAGCGCACCAGACTTTCAATCATTTTACGGTTGAGGCTTAAACCACCACAGCGGCGCAAAAAATCACCGTAGGAATTGAAAAGTCCGTTTTTTTCTCTTTCCCTGACCAGTTCATCTACCGATTCCTGACCGACATTTTTCACAGCTGCCAAAGCAAAACGGATAGATCCGTTTTCAGTTGTAAAGCGCGCAGAACTGTAATTGACGTCAGGCGGCAGCACTGCTATACCCATTGTTTCAGCAGCTCGCACGTAGACATTAGCTTTATCCAGATTACCCAGATAAGAGTTTAGTAAAGCTGCCATATACTCGACCGGATAATAATATTTACACCAGCCGGTATCATAAGCTACCGCTGCATAGGCTGCAGCATGGGATTTATTAAATGCATAACCGGCAAAAGATTGTACATCATCAAATATCTTGGAAGCTATTTTGCGAGAAACACCATTGGCGACAGCGCCTTTTACTTCGGTTCCTGTTTCATCACAGCCACCATCAAGAAAAAGATTGCGATACCCCGCTAAAACTTCAGGATCTTTTTTCGACATGGCGCGGCGTACATTATCGGACTGGCCCAGGGAAAAACCCGCCACATCCCGCACAATGCGCATAACTTGTTCCTGATAGACAATGACACCGTAGGTCACTTTAAGAATCGGCTCCAGCATCGGATGATCGTAGTGAATTTTGCTGGAATCATGACGGCTTTCAACATAACGCGGAATTTCCTGCATCGGTCCCGGCCGAAACAAAGCAACACCGGCAACTATATCTTCAAAATTAGCAGGTCTCAGCTCTTTCATAAACTGAGTCATACCACTGCTTTCCAGCTGAAAAACACCGCTGGTATCGCCGCAGCCGATCATCTCGAAAACTTTGGGATCGTCGTAGGTCATAGCGTCAAAATCTATTACTTTACCTGTGTTTTTTTCCACCAGGTTTTTGCATTCCTGTAACACAGTAAGTGTGCGTAAACCAAGAAAATCAAACTTAAGCAGGCCGACATCTTCAATATCGTCTTTGGTAAATTGAACCACAATCGATTCGTCATTGCGTGCCAGGGGTGCTATTTCCTCTACCGGCTTACCGGCAATAATCACGCCGGCAGCATGGGTCGAAGCGTGCCTGGGCATACCTTCAAACTTTTTGGCTAAATCAATAATCTGCCTGGTGGTGTCATCTTCCTGATATGATCTTTTTAATTCATGGTTCAGCTCCAGAGCCTGATCCAAAGTTATATTTAAAACATTAGGCACCAATTTGGCAATACGGTCAGTTTCCTGGTAAGAAACATCCAGCGCCCGGCCCACATCACGTATTACGGCGCGTGCTGCCAAAGTTCCAAATGTTATAACCTGGCAGACATGATCCTGCCCATACTTTTGCGTGACATAGTCGATTACTTCACCACGTCTTTCATAGCAAAAGTCGATATCGAAATCAGGCAAACTCACGCGTTCAGGGTTGAGAAAACGTTCAAAAAGCAGGTCATATTTCAAGGGATCCAGATCAGTTATCTGCAATGTGTAAGCCGCCAAAGAACCGGCACCGGATCCGCGCCCGGGCCCGACAGCAATACCCTGTTCACGTGCAAAGCGGACGAAATCCCAGACAATCAAAAAATAGTCGACAAACCCCATACCGGAAATAACGTCCAGTTCCCGCCGTAAACGATCCTCATATTCTTGACGGGGAATATTCGTGGGCCTGCTTTTCAGCCGGTGATCCAGGCCTTTATTGCACAGACTCTCCAGCATTTCCAGCTCACTTTGTTTGGAACCTGTTTCGAAATGCGGCAAAGAAATTTGCCCGAATTCCAACTCGACATTGCAGCGATCAGCAATTTTGACTGTGTTTGCAACTGCTTGCGGACTAAAAGAAAAGGCTTTTTTCATTTCTTCTGCAGTGCGCAGGTAAAAGCTGTCTGAATTCATTCGCATGCGATCAGGATCAGTCATTTTCTTCCCTGTCTGCATACAAAGCAGCACTTCGTGCGCGAAGTCGTCTCCCTTGTTCAAATAATGGCAATCATTAGTGGCTACAAGAGGAATATTTAACTCTTTTGATAAACGGATCAAATGCGAGTTAACTTCGTTTTGTTCGGGTATTTTATTGTCCTGTATTTCGAGAAAATAATTCTCCTCACCAAACAACTGACGATAATACAAGGCAGCGGCCCGGGCCTCATCCAGCTGACCACGCAAAATTTTGCGCGGTACTTCGCCGGAAAGACAAGCCGATAATGCGATCAAACCTTCATGGTATTGCTCCAGTAAAGCCCGATCCACCCGTGGCCTGTAATAAAAGCCGTCAATAAAAGCTCTGGAAACCAATTTGATCAGATTGTGGTAGCCCTGATTATTCTCCGCCAGCAAAATAAGATGATAAGGATCACGATCAAATGCAGCTTCTTTATCCGTATGTTTACGGGTTGCTACATACACTTCGCAACCGATAATAGGTTTCAGGCCTTCTTTTCGCATGCTGCGGTAAAAATCAAGAATTCCGTACATGCTGCCATGATCTGTAATTGCGCAGGAATCCATGCCCAACTCTTTTAAGCGCAGCGGAAGATCGGCAATCCGGATGGCGCCGTCAAGTAAGCTGTATTCGGTATGTAGATGCAGGTGTGTAAAAGTCATCTGAATTTAAACATCTTTGTCCATCAGGCATTCAATTCTGTCCATCACCGTAGCAGATAAATTCTCCAGCTTTCTATCACATTCTTCCTGTGTATCAGCATAGCAAGCAAAATAGATTTTTATTTTGGGTTCTGTGCCAGAGGGGCGGATACAGAAAAAATCAAGACCCTCCAATTCATACAGCAAAACATTACTGCGATCATAATCCAGCTTACTTTCTTTACTGTTTTCCAAATTAATTTTGATCAATTTATCAAAGTCGCTTAAACTCCGGATTGGTAAAGATGAAAAACCATTAAAAGGATCACTGCGCATTTCACTCATCGTATTCTTGATCAACTCAGATCCGCTTTTTCCTTCTCGCACAATAGAAATGGTGTTTTCTGCTGCATAACCATAAGTAGCGTATATCCGGTCCAGCCGATCCAGCAGTGTTTCCCCTTCGTCCGCTGCTACTGCCGCCATTTCTGCTAAAAGCATGCAAGAAACAACAGCATCTTTATCGCGCACAGAAGAGCCGGCCAAATAACCAAAGGCTTCTTCATAACCAAATTGAAATTTGCCATCTCCTTTGTCCTCGTGCTCGTGAATTGCTTCAGCTATAAACTTAAAACCGGTCAGGACGCGGTAAAGATCACAACCGTAAGCAGCGCAGATCCGGTCAGAAAGACGCCCCGAAACAATTGAAGAAACCACAAAAGGTTTATCAGGTAATATGCCCAGTTCCTTTTTTGTTTTCAGAATATATTCCATCAAAAGAATACCGATTTCATTACCTGACAGTGTGTAATAACTGCCATCAGATCTGCGAACAGATATCCCTACACGATCCGCATCTGGATCTGTGGCCATGACCAGAGGAGCCTGCAACTCTTTGGCAAGATCTATCGCTAAATTTAATGTTTCCGGTAATTCAGGATTTGGGAAAGGTGTGGTGGGAAAGTCTCCATCGGGAAGCTCCTGCTCCTTGACCAAATAAACATTTTTAAAACCAATTTTTTCCAAAATACGACGAACCGGTTTATTGCCTGTTCCGTAAAGTGGCGTATAGACAATCGGCAAATCCGAGTGGCGGGCAACGACATCACTTTGCAGAGAAATTTGCAGCAGCATTTCATCGTAAGCAGCGTCGAGATCGGATCCCATATCTTGCCAGAGTTGACTTTTACGGGCCTGCTCCGGAGTAAGACTGTTTGCTATTACAGCAGGTAAATCTTTGATGCGTGCCATCTCTTTTGCAACGCTGTCAGCAGCATCAGGCCCCAGCTGAGCTCCGTCTGCGGCATAAGCTTTGAAACCATTGTATTCCTTGGGGTTGTGACTGGCTGTAAGCATGACACCACCGGCACAATTAAAGTGGCGAACTGCGAAAGACAACATTGGAACAGGTCTCAGTTCGTCTGAAAAATGAACAGTGAGCCCATGACTAACAAAAATCCTGGCTGCAAGTTCGGCAAACATGCTTGAATTGTTGCGGGAATCATAAGAAATCGCGATACCTCTGGCAGCAGCATCCTTTCCCTGCTGTTTGATATATTCAGCAAGGCCTGCTGCTGCACGGGCTACGGTGTAAATATTCATTCTATTACTGCCGGCACCCATGATGCCCCGCAGACCCGCTGTTCCAAACTGGAGGTCCTGGTAAAAGCGGTCTTCAATCTGTGCTTTGTCCCCCGAAATAGTTTTTAATTCCTTATATGTTGCTTTGTCGAGGGCCGGATTTTCAATCCAATCGAGATAACGTTTTTGAGCTATGGAATCAGACATAGTTTTCTCCTTCTGCAGCAGTGAATTATCAGCTTTCTTTACGCTGTATTGACTGTTATTAATAACTTTACCTATAGCTAAAGTTTATCACAGCAAATAAAATTATTGCAGGCGACACTCTCTATTTACGTCCGGCCAGCCTTCCCCGTACTACAATCAGCCGGTCACGCATTCGCGCCGCTTCCTCAAATTCAAGCTCCCGGGCAAACTCTTTCATCGCTTTCTGCAAATTCTTTTCCAGACGGCGCAGGTCTCCTCTTTCGTAAGCTGCAATCTTTTCGAAATGCGTCAA
>CAZVVR010000068.1:0-6877 GCA_964630605.1 uncultured Mageeibacillus sp.
TCCCGGCCTGATTCATGATACCTCTGCTTCGGGAAACACAGTTTTTATTGAGCCCACGTCGGTGGTGCAGCTCAACAATAAAATCCGCGTATTCTCGGCCGAGGAACGACATGAAATTGAACGTATTTTAACCCGAATTTCAGCCCGGGTGGCGGATGAAGCCGTGGTTTTAAAACAAAATATGAATCTGTTGACTGAGCTTGATTTTGCCATGGCCAAAGGCAAAATGTCTTTAGAGATGAAAGCCGATGCCCCCAGTCTCAATACCGAGGGCAGGATAGTACTCCACCAGGCGCGTCACCCACTTATCCACAAAGATACGGTTGTTCCCATAGATTTTGAGTTGGGTATTGATTATCACAGTCTGGTCATAACCGGACCCAATACCGGAGGAAAGACCGTAACTTTAAAAACTTGTGGTCTTCTGACTTTAATGGCAATGTCAGGCTTACACATACCGGCTCGCAGTCCTTCAGAGATCGCTTTTTTTGATCATGTTTTGGCGGATATAGGTGATGAGCAGAGTATAGAACAAAGCTTGTCTACTTTTTCTTCCCATATGAAAGAAATTATTACTATTACTGAGCTGGCACATCCGGGTACTTTGGTCCTGCTGGATGAATTAGGTGCCGGCACGGATCCTTCAGAAGGAGCCGCGTTGGCAATTGCGATACTTAATGCTCTGATTCAGGCCGGAGCTCACACTGTAGCTACTACACATTACAGTGAGCTTAAAGGTTACGCCATGAATACGGACGGAGTTGAAAATGCAAGTTGTGAATTTGATCTGGAATCTTTGCAGCCTACTTATAAACTGCTGATCGGTGTTCCCGGGGTTAGCCACGCTTTTTCCATAGCGCAAAAATTAGGTCTTAACATGGATATTATTGCTGACGCCAGGCAGCTTATATCTGAAGAAGCAGCTCGCTTTGAACAGTTGGTGTCTGCTATAGAAACCAGTCAGAAAGAAATTGATGACAAAAAAACCGAAGTCGCCGGGCTGCAATTGGAATTGCAAAAAATGCGTCAGGATCTGGAACTGGAAAAAGAGAGAATAGAACGCGAGCAAAAGAAAATGATAGCGGCAGCCGAAGCGGAAGCTGCTGAAATTATTAATAAAACTCGCAGGCAGATGGAAAAGATTATTGAAGATTTAGAAGAGGAAAAAAAAGAACTGCATCTTGACCATCGGCTGGAAAGTAAACTGCGCGGCCAAATTAGTGAAGCTGAGAAAAAACTCGCTGATTCAAGTCGGAAACGCAGTCCCGACAGTGAACCGGGCAAGATAGTTGTCGGTGAACGCTATGAGGCTGTTGATTTGAGCATTGAAGGCGTAGCGAAAAGTTTGCCCGACTCCAAAGGTCAGGTGCTTTTGGAAACGGGACAAATCAGCATCTCAGTTGATGCTGACAGGCTGATTGCGGCCGCAAAGAAAACCATAACCAAAGATCGTAAAAGCAGAAAAAGACCGGCTTCCGGCCCGGCATCACAGAAGTTGAGTACCGAGCGCAAAATGTCTGCCAGCACGGAAATAATATTGCTGGGGAAAAGGGTAGATGAAGCTATACAGGCCATCGACCATTTTTTGGATGATGCACAGCTGAATGGTATTTCACCGGTGCGCATTATACACGGCAAAGGAACTGGTGCTTTGCGGCAGGTTACCCATGATTATCTAATGCGTGATTCCCGGGTTAGTTCTTTTCGTTTGGGAGGCGAAGGTGAAGGCGGTGACGGAGTGACGGTTGCTGAGTTAAAATTGTAATTCGAAAAGCAAATCAAAGTTATAATAAAAGTAGATTTGTGTATAATGAGAAAAGATACCATGTTTTATCTTAGAAAGCAGCTGCTATATGAATCAGGCTTACTTATTCAATCAAGGTAAAAATTATCAAAGTTATAAAATGTTTGGTGCCCGCCCGGATATTTCGGCTGAAGACGAACCGGGCTATCGTTTCGCAGTTTGGGCTCCCCGGGCTTCAAGTGTAAGTGTCGTGGGAGATTTCAACGGCTGGGATCCGGGTATACATCCTATGGCAGCTTACGGTACCACTGGTATCTGGCAAACATTTATTCCCGATGCAAAAGAATTTCAAAGATATAAATACGCAATCTGCACGCCTGAAGGGCGTGTTTTGCTAAAGGCCGATCCGTATGCCCGGCATGCTGAGACCAGACCTAACACTGCTTCTATTATTTACAATGCAAAAGACGATTATGCATGGGGAGATAGTGATTTCCGGAAACGCCGCCGGCCGGTGGAAGAAAGTGCACCGCTAAATATTTATGAAATCCATCTGGGCAGCTGGCGCAGATATGCAGACGGCAATCCTTATTCTTATCGTGATATAGCACCTCAATTGGCTGCTTACGTGAAACAGCTGGGTTACAATGCGGTAGAGATTATGCCGATCATGGAGCATCCACTGGATGCATCTTGGGGCTATCAGGTAAGTGGTTATTTTGCGCCTACCTCGCGTTACGGCAAACCTGCAGATTTAAAATATCTGATCGACATTTTGCATCAGAATGATATAAGAGTGATTTTGGACTGGGTTCCCGGACATTTCCCGCGTGATGATTTTGGACTGGCCAATTTTGACGGCCAGCCTCTTTATGAATACTCTGATGCGATTAGAGCAGAGCATCCCAATTGGGGAACTTTAGTTTTTGATTTTTCGTTGGCAGAAGTGCGTTCGTTTCTGTTTTCAAATGCCTGGTATTGGCTGGAAGAGTTCAACGTCGACGGATTGCGGGTTGATGCCGTTTCCAGCATGGTTTATCTGAATTTTGGCCGCGATTGCTCTGTTTCCGCCCGCAACGTGAATGGAGGTTATGAAAATCTAGAGGCCATCGAGTTTCTTCGTGAATTAAACGGTCTGATCAGGGAAAATTTCCCTTACAGCATCATAGCTGCAGAAGAATCTTCTACTTTTCCCAAAGTAACCAAGCCGGTATCCGAAGAGGGTCTGGGTTTTACTCATAAATGGAATATGGGCTGGATGAACGATACACTGACTTATATGACTTCTGATTATTATGCCAGGGGACAGTATCATGACAAAATTACATTTTCCATGATGTATTCATTCAGCGAAAATTTCATTCTTCCTTTTTCACATGACGAAGTGGTACACGGCAAAAAATCTTTGTTAGGACGCATGCCGGGTGATTATTGGAGGCAATTTGCTTCGTTGCGGACCTGTTATATGTATCAGATGTCATTTCCGGGAGCCAAGCTGAATTTTATGGGCAATGAATTTGCTCCTTTCATAGAATGGCGTTATTACGAAGAGTTGGAATGGTTTTTGCTGCAATATCCTAATCACAAAGGTATGTTTGATTTTGTCTGCAATCTGAATCACATTTATCTCGACTACCCCGCTTTGTGGGAAGTTGATGATTCCTGGGCAGGTTTTGAGTGGATAAAAGCAGATGACAGGGAAAACAGCATTTTCGCTTATGCACGATATGCGAAGGATCAAAGCCAGACTGTGATAGCAGTTCTTAATATGACTCCGGCCTCATACAAAAACTATCAGCTGGATGTACCACATCCCGGACGCTATAAACTGCTGTTGAACAGTGATGATGCTAAATATCAGGGTAGCGCCTATGCTGACCTGGAACAAGGTAACACTGTTTTTTGGGCCAAGGCTAAAAGACAAAGGAAAAGACAATCGCTGGAAGAAAAAGTAATGGACCTCGCATCACCGCTGGAGAGTGAAGAACAGGAAGCAGACTCGGAATATAGTTATTATATTGATTTGCCTCTGCCACCTTTGGCCGGTTTATATCTGGTTTATCAGGGCGAGTAACAAATAGAGAAAATGCTTCTGCCGGATCCAAAAGAGGCAGAAGAGGAGAAGAGAAAGGACGAGAATATGGCGCATCAAAATGTAGTAGCTATGATATTGGCAGGCGGGCAAGGATCGCGACTCGGAGTTTTGACTGAATTTCTGGCTAAACCTGCTGTTCCCTTTGGCAGCCGTTACCGGATTATCGACTTCCCCTTAAGTAACTGTTCTAATTCAGGAATAGAAGCTGTAGGAGTGTTAACTCAATACCAGCCTCTGGAACTGAATTCTTATATCGGCAATGGTCATTCCTGGGATCTTGACCGAAATGATGGCGGTACTTATATTTTGCCGCCTTACATCAGCCAGGAAGGCAATGACTGGTATCTTGGAACGGCAAACTCTATTTATCAAAATATCCACTTTATCGATAGTTTTAAACCTAAGCATGTTCTCATACTTTCCGGGGACCACGTTTACAAAATGGACTATGCCCATATGGTAAAGACTCATACAGAGATAGGAGCTGACGCAACTATAGCTGTAATAGAAGTTCCGTGGGAGGAAACTCATCGCTTCGGCATCATGAATACAGATGAAAATAAACGTATAACTGAATTTGATGAAAAACCTGCCGAAGCTAAAAGCAATTTAGCTTCTATGGGCGTATATTGTTTTGACTGGCCGGCCTTAAGGCGTAGCTTGATTGAGGATGCGGAGGACCCGGATTCTAAAAATGATTTTGGCCATAACATTATTCCCAGAATGCTGAGCCAGGATCTTTTCCTGCATGCTCTTACTTTTGCGGGTTACTGGAAAGATGTAGGAACAATCAAGTCTCTTTGGGATACAAATATGGATGTGCTGGATAAGCCTGACGAACTTGATCTTCATGACGATTCCTGGATTATCTACAGTAAAAATCCTCAGCGTCCCTCGCATTATTTTGGTCCTAAGGCAATAGCGGAACGTATAGCTATCAGTGACGGTGCCGAGTTGTACGGAGAAGCCCGGCATTCTATCATCAGTATTGACGCTATAATTGAAGAAGGAGCTTTAGTCGAAGATTCGATCGTTATGCCCGGTGCTGTTGTGAAATCAGGTGCCGTTTTGCGCAAATGCATTATTGGCATGAATACTTTGATTGAATCAGATGTGGTGATATCACCCGACAAATATGATATGTGTTCTTTTGTTAATGAAAAACTTTGCGAGGACGGCATCAGCGTCATTGCTCAGGATCTTGTAATTCATGCAGGTAATAAAATATGTGGCAACTCAATGATAGGACCCGAAGATGCTGTAACTCATCCGGACGTTGTCTCTGAAAAACCGACAAAATACTCATATTAGGAGGTAGGAAATGTTAGTTAATGCAATGGGATTAATTCTAGCCGACAATCAGCGGGTCAAGCTGGGTCCACTGAGCGAGCCGCGAGCACTTTCTGCCATGCCTTTCGCCGGTCGTTTCAGAATTATCGATTTTCTGCTTTCAAATATGGTAAACAGTGGCATTAAACGGGTAGGTGTAATAGCACTTACACGTTATAAGTCCTTAATGGATCACTTGGGTACCGGTGCTTCCTGGGACCTCGACCGCATGAATCAGGGACTTTATCTGTTGCCCCCTTATATCAATCCTCTGACCCGTTCGTCAGAACGATCCGATTTGAGCAGTATCATCGATTATATTGGGAGCGGAACTCAAGACTATGTTGTAATCACTGACTGCAACCTGGTTATGAATACTTTGTACAATGAATTTTTGGACCAACACATAGAATCAGGAGCTGATATTTCCGTTATGTACAATCGCGACGGACTGGAATACGGCCTGCCGAACATTTCACTGACTTTGAATGCTGAAGAACAGGTAGTAGATGTGCTGGTTGACTCGCCGACACCTCCATCGGAAATCAGCGCTGTCAATGTCGCTGTCATTGAGAAGGATCTGCTTTTGTCGCTTCTTGAGGATGCACGCTCGCGCGGAATAACAGATTTCAACTTTATCAGAATTCTTGAATACCACAAGCAACTTAACCTTAAGGCTAGTGAACTTAAAAACGGAATTTTCCGTATCAATTCTATGGCAAATTATTTCAAGGCATCCATGAACTTGTTTGATGATAATTTAAGGCATGAACTTTTCTCAAAGATAACTCCGGTTTATACCAAGGTGAAAAACAGGCCTCCCTGCCTGGTCGAGCCCGGCAGTCGTGTGAAAAATGTTTTATCTTCTGACGGTTGTATTATTCAAGGTGATGTAGAAAATTGTGTGCTTTTCCGTGGAGTTACCGTCGGAAAGGGCGCAAAGCTGCGTAATTCGGTAATTTTTCAAGATACACAAATATCAAACGATGCTAATCTGAACCATGTCGTTATCGATAAAGATAGCGTGGTGAAAATGGGAGTCCGTTTATTGGGACACCCCGGTTTTCCCGTTGTAATCGGCAAAGGTTCTATTGTATAAAACCCTGAGGAGTGGGTATTGTTTATGAAAATTCTATTCGTAAGTTCAGAAATGAGTCCGTTGGCGGCAACAGGTGGATTGGGTGATGTAGTAAATTCCTTGCCGCGGGCACTGCGTGAAAAAGGACATGACGCTCGTGTGGTTCTACCTCTTTACAGGCAGATCAAGCAAGACTATTTTGAAGATTTGACCTTTATGCGTTGGGCTATGATCAGATTGGGCTGGCGCACTATGTACAGCGGCCTGTTTTATTTGGAGCTGGATGGGCTTCCTGTTTATCTGATCGATAACGAGTTTTATTTTGGCCATGATAATCTCTATATAGATTATACTTTTGACATAGAGCGATTTGCTTTTTTCCAGTGTGCTGTATTGGAGACATTGGGTGAGGAGATGGAATTCGAACCGGATATTTTGCATCTTAATGACTGGCAGTCCGGCATGATTCCGGTACTTCTTGAAGCCCATTATAAGTCCAAGGGCTACCACGAAAATGTCCAGAGCGTTATGACGATTCATAATCTGAAATATCAGGGAATTCACGGCCGGGAACAGGTTCAGGATCTTTTTGACCTGCCTGAAGTTTACATGTCAGAAGCCGGTATTTTAA
>CAZVVR010000069.1:0-6819 GCA_964630605.1 uncultured Mageeibacillus sp.
CTAATCTCCAACCCATCCATGAATAATAGATTCCTTGTAAAAACAGTCCAATAGCTATACCCGGAACAACACGACCGAACACAAGTTCGGGGCTCCATTTGAGAACATCAATTAAGGTGAAAGCAACTAAAATAAAGTTACCTACATTTCCGGTGAATGTATAAATCAAGCCGGACATAGTACCTTTGCCAAACATCGGTATTTTGAGATTATTGCCAATGTCGGCTGAATGGCTTCCTCCTGACGATCTACTCATTATTTTTCCTCCTCATGATAAAACAATTGTTTTTAGTCTTTTATCGAGCATTTTATATGTAATGATTTAGATTACATGCGAATGCTCAGCCTTAAGCTCCTTGTATTCCAGCGTTTACGCTGCATCTTCTTACCTTGATTAAATTTTAATTTGTGTAGCTTTGATAAATTAAATTTTATCTGTGTCTTGATTAGTTAATCAGGAACATAACTACTAGCATAATATAAATTAAGCCATATTTTAGCAATTAAGTTATTTTCTACATTATGATTAAACAGTTAATCAATATGCTGTCAAAGTTACCATAAAAAGATGATAAGATAGAAATGTATTTAGCTTACTACCAAAAGGAGGATTGAGTTTGAGTAGAAAAAACACTTACAACCAATTATTAGAGACAGTTCGGATCTTTTCTGAGAGCAACGGGCCATCAGGTTTTGAACACGAGGTTGCTGAAACAGCGCTAGAGTTGTTGCAAAAATTTGGTGTTACGTATGTGGATCCCTTTCAAAATGTTTACATGGAGCGTTCCGGAAACAGCCAGGACAGGGTTTTAGTGCAGCTTGATGCACATCTGGATGAAGTAGGGCTCATTGTACAATCAGTAAGCCCACAGGGGCTTCTGCGCATTTTGCCACTAGGTTCCTGGGTTGCTTCTAATGTGCCGTCGCATCGTTTTCGTGTTCGCAACTCCGAAGGTAAATGGATTCTTGCGCTGGCTACCAGTAAACCACCGCATTATATGAGCGAATCAGAGCGCAACAGCCCGGTAGAATTTTCTGCGATTCAACTGGATGTGGGTGCGCGGTCGGCAGAGGAAATTAAAGAAAAATTTAAAATTCGGATTGCAGCACCTGTGGTGCCTGACGTAGAACTCCGTTTCGACGCCCAAAACGATATCCTCATTGGCAAAGCTTTTGATTGTCGCATCGGCTGTACTGCTTTGGTGGAAACAGTGAGCAGACTGGAAGAAGAAAATCTGTCCTGCGACCTGATTGCTGCTCTCAGCACCCAGGAAGAAGTTGGCGGACGCGGTGTTGAAGTTTCTACCCGCTCTATTAATCCTGACCTGGCGATAGTATTCGAAGGTACACCGGCTGATGATACTTTCGGCAGTTCTGACAGTCAGCAGACGCTGTTGGGCCGGGGCCCCATGCTGCGTCACATGGACCGGTCCATGATTACCCATCCGGGCTTTCAGCGCTTTGCACTCGATTTAGCTGAAAACAAGGGCATTCCGGTCCAGGAAGCTGTCCGTTCAGGAGGCGGCACCAATGGTGGGCAGATACATAAAATGGGTGCCGGTATTCCAACCATAGTACTGGGAGTGCCAGTGCGCTATATTCATACACCATACGGCATAGCCAAGATGCAGGATCTGGAGAAGACGATCCAGCTGGCTGTGGCCCTGTTGAAGTCGATCAATGCTGAAAGTTATAAAAAGATTTTGGCCTCAGATAATATTTAAAATAATGATTAATAAAGGAAAATTAAAAGGCTCCGGTCCGGAGCCTCTTTTTTTCAAAGAAAATTGGTTTGTTTAATCTTGGCTGATCTGTTCAAGAATCATCTCTTCTACCAGCAAGGGCTGAGCACGTCCTGAGCTTTCTTTCATAACACGGCCTATAATCGCTTTAATAGCTGCCTGTTTGCCGTTACGGTAATCTTCAACCGCTTTTTGGTTACTGGCGATAGCAGCCTCTACCATCGGCAGGAGGCTGTCACGATCAGTAATCTGCATCAAATTATTATCTTTGACGTAAGCTTCGGGATCTAAATCATTTTTTAATAAAAGACGCAATACCTTTTTACCGGTGTTACTGTTGATTTTTTCGTCTCCCAGAAGGTCAGCAAGTAGTGCCAGCCGGTCAGGTGAAAGCGGTAGATCGGCGTCACCGTCATCATCAAAAAGTGGTGACAGTTCAGTCAAAATCAGACTGGATAGAATTTTCGGATAACGGCTTTTGTTAGCTGCCGTCTCAAAGAAATCTGCTACAATTTTATCTTCTGTCAGACGTTCTGCTTCATAATCAGTAAAAGAAAAATTATTTATATATTCTGTTGTGCGAGCGTCTGCCATTTTGGGAAGAGCAGCTTGAACCGCTTCAATTTCTTGTGCAGTTACTTTGACACGGCAGAGATCCGGATCGGGAAAATAGCGATAATCAGCAGCGTCTTCTTTGCTGCGCATTGAATACGTTTGATCGTTTTTTTCATCATAACGTCGGGTCTCCTGCTCGATTACACCGCCGTCTTCCAAAATGGCGACTTGACGGTGAAACTCACTCTCAATGGCCCGGGCAATGTAATTAAAAGAGTTGATGTTTTTCATTTCTACGCGAGTACCCAGCTGCTCGCTATCTTTTTCCCGAATTGAAAGATTGACGTCACAGCGCAAAGAGCCTTCATTCATGCGTCCGTCAGATATACCTGCATAACGCACCAAAGAACGTAGTTTGCGCAGATAAGCCACAGCTTCTTCGGCAGAATGAATATCAGGTTCGGAAACAATCTCTATCAGTGGCACTCCGGCACGATTCATGTCGACCAAAGAAGTACCATGGTCTGTATGAATAAGCTTGCCGGCATCTTCTTCTATATGTATGCGGTTTACCCGAATTCTGGAGTTGCCGTTTTCCGTGCTCACGTCGACATAGCCATTACTGCAGAGAGGTTCATCGGCCTGTGACAGCTGATAGGCTTTGGCCAGATCAGGATAGTAATAGTTTTTGCGGTCGATACGCGAGGAATAAGAGATTTTACAATGAGTTAACAGACCTGCACTTACAGCGAATTCTACTACATCATGATTCAGAAGAGGCAGGGTTCCCGGCATAGCCAGACAGACCGGGCAGACATGGGTGTTGGGAGGCTCGCCAAAAGTGACTTCACAGTCGCAGAAGATTTTGTGCTTTGTCTTGAGCTCGACGTGCACTTCCAAGCCAATGACTGCTTCGTATTTACTGTTTTGGATACTCATATTTTTACCTCCGCCAATTCAAATGCCGGGCTGTGCTGATCTTCATAAGCAGCTCCAATACGGTAAAGTAAATCTTCACTGAATTGTTTGCCAACCAGCTGCATGCCGATGGGCAAGCCCTGAGAATCTTTACCGCAAGGCAGTGATAATGCAGGAAGTCCTGCCAGAGAGACCGGTGTTGTATAGATATCCGCGCTGTATAAAGTCACAGGATTTTTAGGAGCAGAACCGATTTTTTCTGCTGTTGATGTGCTTGCCGGCATAAAAATTACATCACAGTTATCTAAAGAATCTTCAAATTCGCGGATGACAAGACTACGGATTTTCTGAGCTTTTACAAAATAATTTTCGTAGTATTCTTCTGAAAGTGCAAAATTACCAAGCAGAATACGGCGTTTGACTTCATAGCCGAAAGCCTCGGAGCGAGAGTTGATATAGACATCGTTCAAACTTTCAGCATTCGGGCTGCGGTAACCGTAATGAATACCGTCGTAACGGCCCAGGTTTGAGGCTGCTTCCGCGCAGACCAGAACGTAATAGGCAGAAAGAGCAGCATTGATTGTTTTAATTTGCAGCTTTTTTACTTTAGCTCCCAGAGACTCAAAAGTTTTTAAAGCAGCTGCTAGCTTCTGCATGACCTCATCCTCTAGATTTGCTTCCAGGCTCTGATCGGGCCAGCCGATTGTGATGCCGCTTAATGGTTTGGCTTGCGATTTATCAGATTTAAACAGTTCGTCCATCAGCTTAAAACTTTGTCTGGATGAAGAACAATCTTTGGCATCCCAGGCCGAGATTGCTGAAAGCACAATCATATTGTCACGCACAGTTCTGGTCAACGGTCCGACAGTATCCATTGACGAAGCCGTTGCAGTGACTCCGCGGCGGGAAATCAGTCCGTAGGTTGGACGCAAACCGACTATGCCGCAATAGGAGGCGGGTTGCCTGATTGAGCCTCCGGTATCAGTACCCAGGGCGCAAATAGCTTCTCCGCTGGCCACGGCAGCGGCTGAACCGCCTGAACTGCCACCGGGAATACGGCTTAGGTCATGAGGGTTTTTTGTAGTTTTAAAATAAGAATTTTCTGTGGAAAAACCCATGGCAAATTCATCCATGTTGGTTTTGCCGATTAATACTGCTTCGGCTTTCTGTAATTGCTCCCAGACAAAAGCATTATAAGGAGGGACGAAATTTTCCAGCATTTTCGAGCCTGAAGTGCAGGGGATATCTTTAACCGCGATATTATCTTTTAAGGCAATAGGGATTCCTGCCAGCAGCGGCAGTTCCCTGCCATCGGCCAAAAATTTATCAACTTGCCCCGCCTGTTGCAATGCTTCCTTTTTAGTGAGAGTAAGATAAGCTTCAAGATGTTTTTCAAGTTTTGAACATTTATCCAATACGGACTGGGCCAGTTCGCGGGCGGAAAAATCCTTGTTGCGTAAAGCCTCCGCTATTTCATATATTGTCATTTTATCTGTAACCATTTATAACTCCTGTTCCACTGCAGCCGGCACAACAAAAGCACCGTCTTCGGTCACGGCAGCATTCGCCAAGGCAGCTTCCTGACTAAGTGACGGCTCTCGTTCTTTTCTTTGAAAAATGCCCTGATCTTTTATCATAGAACGGGTGGGTTCAACTGAATCAGTGTCTTGCTCTGCCATTTGGTCTGCAAAGGTGATCAAGTTCTCAATTTCTTTTTGCATGCCGGTGCGCTCAGAATTGGTCAGTCTGAGGCTGGAAAGTTGTTCCAGATGCTGTAAATCGAAGGTTTTAGCTGCAGAATCGTCTTTTTGTTCAGAAAAAAGACCGCTGGTGGCAGCTGCTTGCTCTGTCAGTGAAATCTGCAACTCATCCAGCTGTGCCTGATCCACCGGACTGGGCGCGTCTGTCAAGGGATCGGAAGCATTGCTTAATTTGGGGAAGGCAATTACTTCACGCAAAGAAGGTGCATCTGCCAGCAGCATGACCAGACGGTCCAGTCCCAGCGCGAAACCACCGTGCGGCGGTGCACCATAACGGAAAGCATCGAGCAGAAAGCCAAAACGTTGCCGGATATCATCCTCTGCCAGCCCGAGCTTACGGAATATCTGGTCCTGAATAGCTCTGTCATGGATGCGGATACTGCCTGATCCCAGTTCGGTACCGTTTAAGACCAAATCGTAGGCCTGGGATTCCATGCGTTCGGGTTCATTTTCCAGAAAACGGAGATCTTCAGCTTTTGGCATGGTGAAAGGATGGTGCTGGGCAACATAGCGATCTTCTTCTTCACTGAATTCGAACATGGGAAAGTCAACAACAAAAGAAAAATGCAGTTGATCCGAAGAACGTAACTTCAGCAAGTCAGCGAGACGTAAACGTAAAGCACCGCTGACGTGACGGACTGTTTTCAGCTGATCGGCTGAAAACAAGATAAAGTCACCCGGCTTGGCCTGCACACGTTCCAACAACTCATGCATCAGCTCTTCTGTGAAATATTTGTCAAGAATAGAATAAATTTCACCGTCTTCACGCCAGGCTATCCAGGCCATCCCTTTAGCGCCTTCTGTAATTGCAAACTCAGTAAGATCATCAATTACTGAACGGGAAAAATCGGCTTTACCAGGAACGCAGATAGCGCGGACCACGCCGCCCTTTTTAAGGGCTTGGCGGAATATAGAAAAATCGGATTTCCCGGCTATGTCGCTTATATCTATAATGGGCAGGTCAAAACGCAAATCAGGCTTGTCTGATCCGTATCTATCCATGGCTTCTTGCCAGGAAATACGCGGAAACGCTGATTTTATTTCAACATCTTTTAGCTCGCGTACGAGATATTTCATTAAAGCTTCCAGAATTTCCAGCACGTCATCGACTTCTACAAAAGACATTTCCAGGTCAAGCTGGGTAAATTCAGGCTGCCGGTCGGCTCGCAGATCTTCATCCCGGAAACAACGGGCTATCTGGTAATAGCGATCGAACCCGCTCACCATCAGCAGCTGTTTGTATATTTGCGGGGATTGTGGCAAGGCATAAAAACTTCCCGGATGGACGCGACTGGGAACGAGATAATCTCGTGCCCCTTCCGGAGTGCTTTTCCCCAGCACCGGAGTTTCAACTTCAATAAAGCCGTTTTTATCCATAAAAGAATGAATCAGGGCGCTGGCACGGTGCCTCAGCAGCAAATTATTTTTCAGATCATGACGTCGCAGATCCAGGTAACGATAGCGTAATCTGAGTTCGTCCCGGACATTGCCGGCTTCTTCCGGTATAAAAGGTAAAGTTTCTGCGGCAGATAAAAGTTTGGCTTTCTTTACCCGAAGTTCGACAGTACCGGTCGCAATTTTAGGATTTACTGTCTCAGCATCACGCAGATGCAAATTTCCGTATACTTCCAACACGGATTGGTTTCTTACACGTTCAGCTAAAGCGAAAGTTTCGCTGTCAGTATTTTCAGGGTTGAAGACAATCTGCAACACGCCTTCCCGATCGATTAAATCGATAAAGATTACTCCCCCCATATCACGTTTGCTATGTACCCAACCACAGGCGCAAGCTTCTTTTCCGACGTCCTTTTCTGAGAAATGACCACAATATTTTGTTCTTTTCA
>CAZVVR010000070.1:0-6779 GCA_964630605.1 uncultured Mageeibacillus sp.
TGATTTCCAAAATTTCAGCGTCTGTATTAAAACGTGCGCTGGTGTATGTCCGCAGCAGGTGTATGCATCCTCATTCATGATTCCAAAATCATCAAGCTGCTTCTCCAGCCTGTCCTGTGCACTATACATAATTTTAAAAACTATGTTTTTCAAAAATGATGATGGTACGTTTTTGTCCAGGGGTCTTGGATCAGCTGAAAACTTCTGTTTGCTGACTGCACCTTCAGAAAGCAGCTGTTCGTAAAGATCATAGACCGGATCCATTACACCGATACCAAAGCTAATCACGTTATGGCCATACTCGCTTGTGATTGGAACCATTCTTTCAGCAGAAAAAGCTTCACCATACATAATCAAGGTCTTCATCACCCTGGCAATGGTTTCACCTTTTTCGCCGTCGAGCAGAGCTTGCTGCTCCTGTGTAAGAATCATAATTTCATCTCCTCTGCTCTAACCATTAACGCAAAAGAATTTCTGGCAGGCGTGATTTTGGATCCTTGTAGGGATGGTAACGCACTGGCAGGTCAAAACTCCACCATTTCTGCAAGATAGTTTTTTCGTGGGTGAAAGTGCGGAAGCTATACTCGCCATGATAGTTACCCATTCCGCTATTGCCTACTCCGCCAAACGGTGCTTTCGATGATGAAAGATGCATAACAGTATCATTTACGCAGCCACCGCCAAAAGAAAGTTCATTCAGAACTTTATCGTTAACATTTTTATTTTTTGAAAAAATGTAAAGTGCCAGCGGTTTGGGTCTTATCTTTTGCTCTTGAATTAACTGGTCCAGGTCATCCCAGGCTAAAACAGGTAACACGGGACCAAAAATTTCTTCAGACATCACTGGTGAATCCCAGGATGGCTGGTCTAAAATTGTAAATTCTATTTGCCTGGTATCAGGATATCCTTTACCACCGACTACGATATTTTCCTGATCAATTAGGTTCAAAATTCGTTTATAATGGTTTTCGGTTATTATCTTGGGCCAGGCAACTTTCACGTATTCCTGATCGGCAAAAATAGCCTGAGACTGTTGTTTTAATTCGCTTAAAAGTTCTGCCTTTACTCGACGCTCGCATAAAATATGATCAGGTGCTACACAAGTTTGACCCGCATTTAACAATTTACCAAATAATATGCGTTTAGCTGTTTTCCTGATATCGGCTGTATGTTCAACGATGACCGGTGATTTACCACCAAGTTCGAGGGTGAGCGGTGTCAAATTATTAGCAGCTGCTGCCATGACGACACGTCCGACTCCGGGACTGCCAGTAAAGAAAATATAATCAAAGGGCATATCAAGGAGCGCTTGGTTTTCTTTGCGTCCACCCTGGATGACCTGAACCAGTCCGTCAGGAAAGGCATCAGCACATATTTTTGCGATAATCTCAGATGTATGCGGACTGTAGGCTGATGGCTTTACAATCACAGCATTGCCACCAGCCAGAGCACCAATAATTGGATTAAGTGTCAGCTGGAAAGGATAGTTCCAAGGAGACATCACCAGGACTACACCATATGGCTCTCTGATTATTCTTACCTTGCCGGGAGCTTGAGCCAGTGCAACTGGTCGTCTGATGGGGCGCATCCATTTACTTAATTTTTTCTTTGCCAAATGCAGCTCACTCAAAACGATAGCCACCTCGGTCATGTAACCCTCGTAATGAGATTTATTTAAGTCAGCTGATAAAGCTGCTAAGATTTCATCTTCGTATTTGCGTATAGCAGCATCCAAACGATTAAGAGCTTCTCGTCGGGCAGCTTTTGGCAATGTGCTTGCTTTTCTGAATAAGCTAAGCGACCTGTCGAAAGTTTCTTGTATTTTATCAGTTTGTGACATTCTCTTTCCCCTAAAGCTATCCAATTTAACACTAAGTCCGGTTGCTACTATCAAAAGCTTAATTTAATTACATTTATTTTATTTTTCACTTTACTATTTGGCGTATTCACCTATCAATAGCATATAGTCACCGATTTGAGCACCAAATTCAGGTGCTCCATCCATCATCATTTTATTATTTGCAATCATTTCTACCATATCTCCTGTTCCCAGAAGAATAGCAAGAGCACTATCCAGATTGTCAAATCGCATGGTAAAAAATGGCTGTGAGCGTTTGTATTGTCCGCGAGCTGCTTTACTGTTACCTGCCTTGACCCTTAAATAAGCTGCGACATCAGGATAATTATCTACGCGCCAGGCATATACGCGATCAGGACTTCTTTTGACCCAGTCAGATATTTCAGGATGTCCTGCTTTATTTAGCTGACTAATTCCGGAAGAAAGCAAATAAAAATAAAGTATCACAAGCAGCTTTTTGGTGTCCTCATCTTTGGGAGCTTCCGTAGCACCCAAAAGACTTGCCATTTTCAACAATGCCTTAAATGTTGGTATAAGCAGTCCAAGTTTTGTCAGGCCATGGATTTTAGGTAATTTTTTGCTTTTACCTTTAAAAAAATTATTAAAACTTGTAAGATCTTTAAATTCCAGTTCTACTGTTGGTTTTTCTTCAGAACAACCAAGCTGAGTTTCCAGTTTTCCGTCTTGAATAACAAAATGTGTAGCCCATTTTCCGTCCGGTGTATTTGCGCTGATCTGGACAATTCCATTTTTACCGTCAAATCCTTTGCCTATATCTTTTCGTGCAGCTATCTCTTTAAGCAAAGGAATGGCAGCATTGAAAAAAATTCTAGCTGAATAAATTTCATCTCTATCTAGCATTTTACACCTCGTCCGCCCAATCTTCTTCCTCTTCAAAGTCAAGTTGCATTAGTTCGCGGACTGCTTTGAGTATGCCATTTGAATCTATGCCGTGATGCGACATAAGATCTTCGTGTAACCCGATTGGAGAAAAACAATCCTGTAAGCCAAGCCGACGGAAAGCGCAAGCCATACCTGATTCAGCAATTACCTCTGCCACGGCACCGCCTAGTCCACCAATGACAGTATGATCTTCAACAGTAATAACTCTTCGGGTATCGTGAACAGCCTTGACGATTGCTTCGCGGTCAATAGGTTTAATCGTATGCATATCCAACACACGAACTTTTATCTGGTCTAAAGCAGAAAGTTCTCTGGCTGCCTGTAGGGCTTGGAACACTGTTGATCCCATGGCAATTATCGTTAAATCACTGCCTTGATGGAGCTCAACTGCTTTTCCAACCTCAAATCCATAATCAAAGTCTTCATAAACTTGTTGATCATAACCCCGGTTAATTCTTATATAAACTGGTCCGGGAATTTCCATCGCAGCACGTACAGTGTTAGCAGTTTCAATACCGTCTGCCGGACAAAATACTGTAATATTTGCCAAAGATCGCATAATTGCAATATCTTCTGTTGAATGATGAGTTGTACCGGCTTGGCCAAATGATGTTCCTGCATGTGAAGATATCATCTTGACAGGAACATTCTGATAGCAGATATCCGTGTGAACCTGATCCAAGGCACGGCAGGAAGCAAAGATTGCAAAAGATGAGGTAAAGGGAATCAGACCCGATTTTGCCATTCCGGCCGCAACAGCGTACATGTTTTGTTCCGCTATGCCAAACTGATAAAAACGATCAGGAAAACGTTCCATAAAAGCGCCGATTTTACTGGATTTACCTAAATCAGCTGTCAGCGCAACAATGCGCGGATCTTTTTCTGCCATCTCTATCAAAGTCTGACAATAAACTTCTCCGGTAGCCATTCGAGTTAGACTGATACTGTTATATGTTAATCCACCCATTTCTATACTCCCTTCAAACGTTCCAGACGTTCGTTATAATAACAATCCAAATCTTTGTGAGCTTCTTCTGCCATTGTTTTCGAAATACCCCCATAATGCCAGCGGTAATTACCTGAACAAAAACCAACGCCTTTACCTTTAACGGTGTCAAGAATTATACAAGTAGGTTTGTCAGTCCTTTTTTTGGCGTCATCTATCGATTGGGCTATAGCCTCCAAATCGTGTCCATCTATGGTTTCGGCATGAAATCCGAATGCTGTCCATTTGTCTTGAAAGGGCTCTAAGGCCATGACATCTTCAGTTTCACCATCAATTTGGGCTTTGTTGCGGTCAACCATTGTAATCAATTTTAGCTGCTTGGACTCATAGTAATGGGACAGGGCCATAGCTGCTTCCCAGATACTGCCTTCCTGACACTCTCCGTCACCCAGCATGCAATAAACGTAGTAGTCCTTTTTCAGTTGTTCAGCCGCCAGAGCCATACCTAAAGCCAAAGATAAACCGTGTCCCAGAGAACCTGTGGAGGCATCCACTCCCGGTACTACGTTGGAATCCAAATGAATACCATACTTGGATCCTGTAAGATTAAATGTTTTTAAGTCTTGAGCGGGCACCCAGCCAAGATCAGCAAATACGGTCACCAGACCTATGCCTGCGTGTCCTTTGGACATTATGAAACGGTCACGGTTTTCCCAATCCGGATCCTCAAGATCAATATTCATCACTTCGTAATAAAGCAAAGTGACCGCGTCAATCATACTCAGAGCACCGCCTAAATGACCACTTCCTGCATAAACCACAGTATCGATTATTTTGTGCCTGAGCTGATTGGCCTTAGCCTCCAAATTCAATAGTTTCTCTTCATTAATTAGCATTCCAAGCTGCTCCTCTCTATTTATACATTTCGGGATGGTTTTTGCGAACTGCATTAAAGGCGTCATGGGCAATTTCAAAGGTATATTCAATATCTTCGTCACTCATAGCACAATTAACAAATAAACTATGATGATTGGTAAAGAAAACACCACGCCGAACACACTCTGCGACCCATTCCTGGTGGATAATACCGGACTCATCATCGGTAAGACGCATGTTCCACATCGCGGGCTCGCCTGTCACTTTAAGATTAAAACCGTGTTCGTCCGCTATTTTAACCAAACCTTCCGTCAGGCTAGTTCCTTTTTCTTTCATTAATTTTGGTCCGTCTATCTCGCGCAAAATGGTGATTGTTTTCTTTGCTGCAGCCATGGGTACCGCCGAAAGCCAATAACTTCCGGTGTTAAAGACTGAACTGACAGCACTTTTTAATTCCTCAATACCGCACAGTGCCGAGATGTTGTAGCCATTTGCCAATGCTTTACAAAAACAGATCAGATCTGCTTTAAAGCCATAATGATAGTCAGAACCGCGCACATTTAAGCGAAAACCGGCACGTACATCATCCACAATCAAGACAATACCGTTATCCGTGCAAGTTTGTCTGACTTGCTGCCAAAAACCGGGCACCGGCAGTTCATTATCATGCATAGCGGGATGGTGATAAGGCGTAGCTATAACGCCCGCAATACGGCCCGGATTGTTCTCAACCAGATCAGCCAAAAGGTCAGCACGGTTAAAAGGCAAGGTAACAATATTATCAACATCTTCCGGAATTATGCCGGGATAACCAAGCTCCTGCATCCAGGGCATGACACCATGATAGCCACCGACAAACTTAACAATTACCGAGCGACCTGTTGCAGCTCTGGCTGAAAGCATAGCCAGATTAGTAACATCTCCGCCATTCTTGGCGAAAAAAGCCCAATCAGCAGAATCGACTGTATCTACAAGAAGTCCTGCCAGTTCAACCATGATTGTGGCTGGCAAAACAGTACAGTTGGCTTGCTTTAATTGATCTAAAGCTGCCTGATCCACTTCCGGATGGTTATATCCCAAAACATTGGGGCCATAGGCACACATGTAATCAATAAAACGGTTACCGTCTATATCCCAGATATAGGGACCATCAGCATGATCCACATAAAAAGGATAAGCCTGAACCGGAATAAAGCAACCTTCGGCCGGTCCCAAATGCCCGTAAATACCGGAAGGAATAACCTTGACTGCGCGTGCAAACATTTCCTGACTTTTCTTATACGTATAAGTTTCCATCATCTCCTCCTTAAGCTAAGTAAGCCGAAACTTGACTTAGCAGCTTATTGAGATTATCAATCATTGGGATACGGCCCCGGAAAGCAAGCTGGCCGCTGCCAATGGCAGCATAACTATCCAAAGTTCCCGTGAGAATACCCCCTGCCGTTTCCAAATTATCAAAAAACATAAATGCTTTAGCATTGACATGCTTACCTTTGGCCGTAGTCAAACGTCCTTTTTCTTTGATGACATGTAAAGCCGGGCCATTTTTAATTTCTACATTGATTGCTCCATCTTCAATGCGCCCTGCATTTAATCTTCCAATTGGGTCAACATTGCCTACTTCTGATAAAGCATAAAAAGCAGTATATGCAGTTAGTTCAGTGCTTTTATGACGAAATGTTTCATCTTCCTGCAAACGTTTAGGATCTGGTTTTAAATATGCTGTTAATAAATCTGCCAAATCAGTAAATTCATTTTTTAAAAAACCAATACGCGTAAACCCTTTGGTTGGAAGTGGATTCTTTTTACCCTCAATCATTAAATTCAGATGCTCAGCATCACTAAAGCGCAGATTCATATTGTACGGAGCGTCCTCGCCCCGATGGGCGCGGCATTTACCGTCAGCGAATTCAAGTACTAATTTATCAATATCCGGTACAGAAAAACGTATAGCCAAACTTTTATCCGGCAAATATTTTGATGCTTCAGGGCATAGTCGTATCAGATCTTCAATGTTCCGCAACACAGCATGCAAATTAATGGACGCCAGAACCTTTTCATTTTTCATAACTCTCCTCCTCGAATACATATAAGCATTAGACACTGATTAAAATTGCTCACTAGGAATTGTAGTCGACACAGTTGGCGTAACGTTTTTGGAGGCGACGAAAGCAAATAGCTAACAAGTCCGTGACT
>CAZVVR010000071.1:0-6742 GCA_964630605.1 uncultured Mageeibacillus sp.
TTGGGGAGCTGTGATTAACTGGCAGCTGAATCCCATACGGTACAGTATGCCTCCCGGACAGCCGGGCACAGTAGTCGATCAGGCTTTAGCACGGCAAACAGCTATTTTGCTTTTGGAAAACGGCGATCCGGTTGTGTTAGATCGCACCCGTGACAATATTTACGGAGAAACACCCGAACATTTATTGGGACGCACGGTTGACGTAGCGGCTACAGATCAAACTGTTTTTGCTTTAACGGATGACGGCCGGGTTTTTGGCTGGGGCCGAAATGAGCATGGCTTGATTAATGTTCCTGAAGATATCCAGGGAAGTGTAGTACAAATATCGGCAGGAACCAAGCATATCAGCGCACTGCTCGAAGATGGCACTGTCGAGACCTGGGGTGAAAATAAATACGGTCAAACCGACTCTCCTGCACGCAGTGACATCAAATCTATTAAAGCCGGCTACCACAACACTTTATATATTACGGAAGACGATGAAGGAGGCGGATATGGTCTCAGCGGCTACCTGATGGGTACTGATGAGAACGGACGTGACATTTTCCGCAGACTGATTTACGGTGGTCGTGTTTCACTTACAGTAGGCGCCGTTGCTGTTATTATCTCAGCTGTCATAGGTATTCTTGTCGGCGGCTTAGCGGGATATTTTGGCGGTTGGGTGGATATGTCCCTCATGCGTGCAGCTGAAGTTGTCAACGCTATACCATTTTTACCACTGGCCATGATATTGTCCGCACTTGTGCATAACAAAGTGGACGAAACCGGGCGGATCTATATGATTATGGTTATCCTGGGTATACTGTCCTGGCCTCCGTTATCCCGGCTGATTCGCGGTCAGATTTTAGCGGTTCGCGAACAAGAATATGTTACAGCGGCCAAATCTCTGGGCATCAAGGAAAGAGGCATAATATTCAGGCATATACTTCCTAACGTCATGAACGTTATTTTGGTTAGTGTAACCCTGAGCTTTGCAACATCGATCCTGACAGAATCATCGTTATCGTTCTTGGGTTTCGGTGTTACTCTACCAACCCCCACCTGGGGCAATATGGTTTTTGCTGCCAGTAACTCCCGTGTTGTCGGAGAGTTTTGGTGGCGCTGGTTTTTCCCCTCTTTGGCTCTGGCAATTTCAACGCTTTCCATCAATATGATTGGTGATGCGCTGCGAGATGCCGTAGACCCGAAAACAGCATCTAGATAAGGAGGTTGACAATGGCTTTATTAGAAGTAAAAGATTTACATACATTTTTCACAACAAAGCGTGGTATCGTAAAAGCCGTGAATGGAGTCTCCTATTCGGTTGAAGCTGGTCGTACTCTGGGTATTGTTGGCGAAAGCGGCAGCGGTAAAACTGTTTCAGCCATGAGTATTTTGAAATTACTGGATGAAAATGGCTATATCGATAGTGGATCCATCAAACTCGAGGGTCGTGAGCTCTTGAATTTGTCCAGAACTGAGATGTACCAAATTCGCGGTAATGACATATCCGTCATTTTCCAGGAACCGATGACATCACTTAATCCTGTTCATACTGTTGAAAGACAAATAGGCGAGTCCTTTTTAATTCACCAAAATATGAACAAACGCCAGGCTTATCGCAACGCCCAGCGTATTCTTTTAGATGTAAAAATTCCTAATCCGGATCGTGTCTCAAAGCAATATCCCTTTCAGTTGTCAGGTGGTATGCGTCAGCGGGTTATGATAGCTATGGCCTTGGCCTGCCAGCCCAAGATTCTGATCGCAGATGAACCGACCACAGCCCTGGATGTAACTATTCAGGCGCAGATTCTTAAACTGATGAACGAACTTCAGGATGAAAAGGGAACAGCTATACTTTTTATCACTCATGACCTGGGCGTTATTAACCAAATGGCAGATGACGTTGCAGTTATGTACAGTGGTCAAATAGTCGAGAACGCGCCCTGCAGAATGATTTTTGGTTATCCTAAATACCAGCATCCATATACAGAGGGATTAATTGTTTCTATCCCCAGGCTCGATACACCGGCAGATCAGCGCCTCGGCGTTATCCCCGGCGTGGTGCCACATCCGCTTAACCTGCCCAAGGGTTGCAAGTTTGCGCCCCGTTGCAAGTATGCAAAGGAGAAGTGCCATCAATTTGAGCCACCTATGTTTGAGGTAGAAGCAAATCATACAGTTCGCTGCTTTTATCCTGAGAAGGGAGATCGCGATGCAGAATTTTAAAGATGTAACCAGACGGGACACTGACGAAAGGGAAGTCCTTTTCTCATTGTCGAATCTGAAACAATATTTTCCGGTTGAAGGACAAATTGGTCAAAATGTCAAAGCAGTAGATGGTGTAACTTTAAAGATCTATAGGGGAGAAACCTTTGGTCTGGTCGGGGAAAGCGGCTGCGGCAAATCTACCCTTGGTCGGGTGATTTTACGTATCTACGATCCCACAGACGGCCGCACTCTTTATTATGGCCGGACAATTTATGATTTATCACCAAAGTATGTAGATAAAACTTACAGGAATTTTTATAAAATGCGTGACCAGGTCAAAGAGCTGGAACAACGTTATGAAAAGCGCAAGCTCGAATATGATGCAATGTCCGAAGAAGAGCAATTCAAGAATCATGATGAATTCAATGAGCTGGAAAAGAAATATAGAGACTCTTTCCTGAATCTTGTCGAGATCGTAGGAGGATTTTACGCTGTTGAAAAACCGGATGCAGAATTGAGTCTGCTGCGCAAAGCTTTTGCTGCAGGCCGTAAACGGGCTCAAATTCGTCTTAGCCTTGAACATTGGTTTGGCAGTTATGAAGAAGAAATTGAAGCAGGTAAGCCCATAGCGGGCATGAAGTCCCGCGACAAGAAAAAGCTTAACCAATATTATGCTTTTACTGATCAGCTTGAGGATTATCTGCGCCAGATTAAGGATGTAAAAGCGAAATATACGGATGACCCGGATTTTAATAAATATGAAGAATATTTTGATACCGGTATCGACCTGGCCCGCCTTACTTATGATGAAATGCGTCCTTTGCGCAGGGATATGCAGCTGGTTTTCCAGGATCCTTATTCGTCTTTGAATCCCCGTATGACAGCGGGTCAGATTATCGGAGAAGGGATGGACGCTCACGGCATATATTCTGATGATTCAGAAGCCCGTGAAGAACACATAAAAGAAACCATGGAAACATGCGGTTTGCAGGCTTACATGGTTTATCGCTATCCACACCAATTCTCCGGCGGCCAAAGACAGCGTATCGGTATTGCCCGATCTCTGGCTTTAGATCCGGAATTTATCGTTGCTGACGAGGCTGTATCTGCTTTGGATGTTTCTATTCAATCACAGATCATTAACCTTTTAAGCGATTTAAAAGAAGAGCAAGATCTTACTTATTTCTTTATTTCGCATGACCTTTCAGTTGTAAAATATATCAGCGACCGCATTGCTGTTATGTATTTAGGCACTTTAGTGGAAATGGCACCGACAGAAGAGTTGTTTGAAAGCCCCCGCCATCCTTATACAGAGGCTTTGCTTTCAGCTATACCGACTACTGATCCTGACAGCCGTGATAAAGAAATCACCATACTGGAAGGGGATATTCCCAGCCCGGTTAATCCGCCCAGCGGATGTAAGTTTCACACTCGTTGTCCTTACATGACCGAGATCTGTGTACACATTGACCCGGAATGGGAAGAAGTCAGTGAGGGGCATTTCGTAGCCTGTCACCATAAGTTACCGCCACACAGCGGGCAACAATATGTATCCAGATTGCCGGATGATTTTCAATCCGATTTTATTGAAACAGATGAAGAGGTGGGGAGTTAATCATGGTCAAAACATTATTTAAATCTCATGTCATTTCTATTTTCAGAGCAGCTGACGGTGCAAACGGAGCTGTGGGAAATGATAATGAAGAACCACTAATCCATGTAGGTGACAAGTCGGATGATCTCGACACTATTCATCCTTATATAAAATTTGAACGGGTTTTTTCCTGGCTTCACGCTTTATTTGCAGCCCTATTCTTTTATACGGCCTCCTTGTCCTTTATAAGTGGCTTGTCCATGGCAAGGGGAACTGCCGTTATTTGGGTGGAGCTGGTTGTAGATCTGATTCTGACCTACTTTTTGTTTCATATTTTGATAGACCTGGGAGTGAATCCACAAAAATTAGCTACTATACCTTATATCGCAATAATCTTGCGCATGGGCTTTTCTCTGTTTACGCGCATATTACCAAAGAGCGATTTTTTTGCGGAAACAAACCTCGTAATTTGGATGCCGGTAGTTATGGCCCTGTCGCTGCTGCTTTTCGTGATGGCATTCCGCATCAAAAAATCACGGCAAGGCAGAGGGATGTTTGTCGAGCAAAGTGAGGCCGCTTTCACGAGAGACAGAAAACACAATCTGGACTCGGCACGAATACTAACAATTATTCTTGGCGTCTTTGTTTTATTGCTGATGATTGCAAATATCTATCTGGATGTTACCAGCGATCTGCTAACAGATTATGCAGCCTTGCAGTTTGTTACAGTAGTCAAATATTTGTTTATGCTTTATGTTTTGTATCGTTTGATAAAAAATCTTTTTCATCTTATTAAAAGAGAGCAAATCAGCATGATCAAATGGGGTGCTTACTTGCTTTTTGATGTGCTGCTGATCGTTAACTTAATGATCGAAAGCGAGTATTTTTCGCAAATAGCGTTGGCCTTAGTTTGGATTGTCCTGGTAACTTTATCAAACGCAGCAATTTTCTATATCAACGAATAATTAGAGTTTTCACTATACAAAAACGGCCGGGCGATCGCCCGGCCGTTTGATTTTGCCCGGTTATTTTAGGTTTAAAACAATCCGAAAAAGAGCCAGATAAAAAGCAGGAAGGCAACAACCAGAATGATTAAAGCCGGCAGAAAGACGAGAATGGCGGCTATCAGCATGGAAAAGAAATTTTTAACATTTTCCTTGCGTTCTTCTGCCTTGAACTTTTTCCAGCGTTCGAGTGCTTCGGGACTCTCGTGGTCTGAATTATAATTAGAATAATCATGCTCGGTCGGATATATTTTTTCAGTATCCGGCGGCAGATCTTTTTCTGCAGAATCAGTTTCCGCTTGTTTGGCTTCTTGCTTTTCGCGTTGAAGTTTTAATATTTTATCTATTCTGGATTTTTTTAACATTAAGCGGTTAGTCTCTCTAATTTATAAACGGTCTATCAGTAAACCAATATAGGCAATAGTATCACATAATGGTTTGTCTGTAGAGATATCAACGCCTGCGTTACGGGCCAAATCCAGCGGTGGTTTGCGGCCGCCGAGTGCCAGCGTGTCAAGCCAGTCCTGAACAGCGGCTTGTCCTTCTTTTTCTATGCGCAGACTGACAGCGGTAGCTACGGTTAAACCGGCGCTGTAGGTGTAAGAATAAAGTCCGCGGTAGTAATGCGGCTGCCGCATCCAGGTGCGCTCAGCTCCGGGAGTCATTTCGACATCGTCACCCCAGAAGTCCTGCAAGGTATCGAGGAAAAGCTGGTCCAGATCATCTGCTGTCAGTGCCTGACCTGCTGCAACAGCGCGGTAAACTTCTCTTTGCCAGTGGGCTTCAAGAAAATGAGTGACAAAGTTGTGATAATAGGTGTTTGAACTCATTTGCGCTGCCACCATTCTCTCTACATCCGGATCCTTACTGGTGCGAATCAGGTATTGTGACATCAGGGTTTCATTAAAAGTAGAGGGTGCTTCAATAAAATAGAGGGAAGGACTGGCGTTTAAAGCATTATTGGTTTTTCTGGAAATTTCAGCCTGGGCTGCGTGTCCCAGTTCATGAATTATGGTAAAGACGTCAGGCATTTGACCGGTCCAGTTAAGCAAAATATAAGGATGTGTATTCATAGTGGAAGAGCAGAAGCCGCCGGTACTTTTTCCCTCGTTTTCAGCGAAATCCATCCAACGCTCCTCAAAGGCTCGTTTGGCCAGGTCACGATATTCATCGCCCATTATTTCCAAGGCACCCAGTACCAGCTGTTCCGCTTTTTCACGGCTGACAGCAATAGATTTTTCCCGCAGGGGAGGAAGCTTGAGATCAGCATAAGTTACACGATCCAGCTGCCAGTTTTCGCCGATTTTTTGAGCATACTTGCGCATATGCGGAGCCAATTTATCCATGGTGACGTCGATTTGGCGATGATAGAGTGACTCCTCCACCTGCTGATCCTGTAAAAGATAGGTAAAAACATTTTCGTAAGAGCGTTTTTCTGCCAGGATAACATCCTGTTTGACGTGAGAATAGTATCCGGTTGCTATTGTGTTACGATATTTAGCCAGATTTTCTGAAAATACACGGAAAGCTTCACGGCGAATGCCGGTGTCAGCATGCATCGCATAATATTCTTCATAGGAGGCGAAGCTGAGCGGATACTTTTTTCCGTTTACTTGAAAATCGGGAAAAGAGAGATCGGCAAATTTTGCAGAATCGTAGATCTGTTCCGGTAAAGAGCCGGTTGCTCCGTTAAGAGCAGTCAGTAGCTGCTCGCTGGCAGCTGCCAGGCGGTGGGGGCGTTCGCGCAGATGATCGCCAAAAAATTTAGCTGAGCCTGCTTCTAATTCGATTGCTTTTCTGATCAGCTCTTCCGGAAGTTTTTCCAGTTCGCTTTCGTAAAAACTGATATCGCTAAAAATTTTAGAAATAACATTGTTTGTGGTCATGTTGCGCCGCATTTTTTCTTGATTAATCATATCTACGGAATAATCCAAAAAGATATAAGAGGCGACTT
>CAZVVR010000072.1:0-6704 GCA_964630605.1 uncultured Mageeibacillus sp.
CAGCCTTGCAGGAAGAAAGGGCAGAAACCTTTAAGCTTCTGGAACAGGTGGCACCTAAAGATGCCTACCGGGTTGCACTTTTACTTTTTGCTGATGTGCACAATCTGAAATTCATGCTTAAGGAAAACCTTAAAGGAGAAGATCAGCGCAGTTTAAATGAAATGAAACATCTGCTGATTTTGCCTTCTTTGGTTGACCCGATCAAATTGCATGAACTCGTCAGCGGAATCAGAGACGAAAGTGACGGACCCAAATGGATTGTTCCGATGATAGCAGCCGGAGAAAAAGCTTACGCTGATTCCTACGAATCAGCAGCTATTGACCGCGTTCTTGATAAAATGGCGCACAAATTAGCTGCCAAACTTGCAGACCGGCTTAATAACGAGTGGTTTATTCGCTATTTTGCTTTACAGCGGGATCTGATTAATTTAGAAACACTGTTACGAGTTAGGTATCGTTCTGTTTCTAAAACAATTTACAAAGAAAGTTTGCTGCCATCGGGTTTGATCTCTGAAGAAACCTGGCAAAATCTATACGAAGCTGAAGATGAGGATATTATCAAGGCTCTTGCCGGAACTCCCTACGAAAGCCTTGCCGAGTATCTGGAAAATTACGGTGACAGAGGACAGTCTGCCAGATTTGTCTGTGCCCGTGATCAGATATTGATAGATCATATCGAAAAAGGACGGCACGTTTTGTCCGGTCCGGAGCTTACTTTATCTTATGTGTTGGCTCGCGAATATGAGATCAAAAACTTGCGTATAGTAGATGCTGCGATCCGCAACCGTCTGAGTTTAGAACAAAGAAGCGAATTGCGCCGCAATTTATGGTAAAAATAAGTGAGAAGGGCAATTAATGGATAATAAGGTTGGAGTAATCGGTGATTTAGACAGTATCATTGGTTTTCGCGCGCTCGGTATGACAGCGCGGGAATGCGATAATAAGCAGCAGGCCGATAAGATACTGAAACAATGGCAGGATGAAGGTTATGCCATTATTTTCATAACTGAACCTTTGGCAAAGGAATTGGGTGAAGAAACCATGGAAAAATGGCGTAACTGCTGGCTTCCTTCGGTTGTAATCATTCCTTCTGTTATAGAAAAATCCAGCCTGGGCCGTGAAACCCTGCGCACAGCTGTACGCAGAGCTACCGGTATTGACCTGCTCAGTCACATATAGTTAAAAGGAGTCGTCATGAATAAACAAGTTCAAGGTGAAATCATCAAGGTATCAGGACCGCTCGTCATTGCCAAAGGCATGCGTGAAGCGGATATGTTCGATGTTGTCGACGTGTCTGAGCTGAATCTGATTGGTGAAATTATAGAGATGCACGGTAATGAAGCATCGATTCAGGTATATGAAGAAACAGCCGGCCTGGGCCCGGGAGAAGTTGTCAAATCCAGGGGTACTCCGCTGTCAGTAGAGTTGGGTCCCGGTTTGATCGGCGGAATTTTCGACGGTATCCAGCGACCGCTTGATGTTTTGGCGAAGCTAGAAGGCAGCAACATCAAACGCGGTTCTTCCGCACCTGCACTTAACCGAACTAAACTTTGGAAATTTGAAGCTGTTACTGAAGCCGGTGAAGAAGTCACGGGTGGCGATATATTGGGTACAGTACAGGAAGGCAAACTTCTGCAACATTGCGTAATGGTTCCTCCTAATTTATCAGGCCGGCTAAAATCAATTGAATCCGGCAATTATACGGTTACAGATACTGTTGCTGTTCTGATCGACGATCAGGACAATGAACATGAAATTACCATGATGCAACGTTGGCCGGTTCGTATCGGCAGGCCCTACAAAGAAAAATTGGCGCCGTCGGAGCCTTTGATTACAGGCCAGCGTTCGATTGACACTTTTTTCCCGGTAGCCAAAGGCGGAACAGCCATGGTACCGGGTCCGTTCGGCAGTGGTAAAACTGTAATCCAGCATCAGCTGGCCAAATGGGCAGAAGCAGATGTCGTTGTTTATATAGGTTGCGGTGAACGCGGTAATGAAATGACCGACGTTTTGAATGAATTCCCCGAACTGCTTGACCCCAAATCCGGCGAATCCCTGATGGAAAGAACGATTCTGATAGCTAATACATCTGACATGCCGGTTGCGGCACGTGAAGCCTCGATTTATACAGGAATAACGATTGCCGAATATTTCCGGGATATGGGACTTTCCGTTTCTTTAATGGCGGACTCTACATCCCGCTGGGCAGAAGCCTTGCGCGAAATGTCCGGCCGTCTGGAAGAAATGCCGGGTGAAGAGGGTTATCCGGCTTATCTGGGATCACGCCTGGCCAGTTTCTATGAAAGAGCTGGTATGGTTCGGTGCCTGGGTTCAGATGACCGTACCGGAATTTTGACAGCGATTGGTGCTGTCTCGCCGCCGGGCGGCGACTTGTCTGACCCGGTGGCTCAGGCTACCTTGCGTATTGTTCAGGTTTTCTGGAGTTTGGACTCAGATCTGGCTTACCGCAGACATTTCCCGGCAATCAATTGGTTAACCAGCTATTCACTGTACCAGGATAAAGTAGACCGGTGGATGAATGAAAGTCTCTCTCCGGATTTCAAACAACTTCGTACCGACGCGGTAGCGCTGTTGCAAGATGAGTCGGAATTAGAGGAAATCGTGCGTTTGGTCGGACAAGACTCTTTGTCAGAAGCTGACCAGCTGAAACTTGAATCAGCACGTTCTCTGCGGGAAGACTTTCTGCATCAAAACTCATTTGACCCAGTTGACACCTTTAGCTCATTGCCGAAACAGTTCAGCATTTTAGCTTTAATTATGAATTTTTACTATGAAGCTAAAGAGGCGCTGGCACATGATGCTGACTACTCTGAGATTGTGAGCTTGCCCATACGGGACGCAATAGCACGATTCAAGTTTGTTGACGAGGATGATGTAAAAGATAATTACGATATGTTGATGGAGCAACTCAGTCACGAGATGTCTGAGTTGACTGCATAAATTAGCGGAGGGCTGCATGGCAAGAGAATATCGCACAATTGAAGAAGTCGCGGGTCCATTAATGATGGTTCGCGGCGTCGAAAATGTTAAATATGACGAAATCGGCGAAATAGAGTTACCGGACGGTCAGATCAGACTGTGTAAAGTTTTGGAGATTGACCGCACCGATGCCCTGGTCCAGCTTTTTGAAAGTTCGATCGGCATTAATATAGAGTCTGCCAAAGTTCGTTTTCTGGGGCGCGGCCAGGAACTGGCTGTTTCTCCGGATATTTTAGGACGCGTCTTTGACGGAATGGGTGATCCTATTGATGATGGTCCGGACATAATCCCGGTTGACATGCGTGATATCAACGGTACCCCGATCAATCCCGCTTCGCGGGACTATCCCAATGAATTTATTCAGACCGGTATCTCAGCCATCGACGGATTGAACACTTTGGTTCGTGGCCAAAAACTGCCGATTTTCTCAGCTTCTGGTCTGCCGCACCCTCAGTTGGCTGCGCAGATTGCCCGTCAGGCCCAGGTGCTGGATAGCCAAGAGGATTTTGCTGTAGTTTTCGGTGCTATCGGTATAACTTTTGAAGAATCTGATTTCTTTATTCGTGATTTCCGCCGTACCGGCGCTATTGACCGGGCAGTCATGTTTATGAATCTGGCGGATGACCCGGCTATTGAACGTATATCGACTCCCCGTATGGCTTTGACCGCAGCTGAATATCTGGCCTTTGATCTGGATATGCACGTGCTGGTTTTGCTGACTGATATTACCTATTACGCAGAAGCCCTGCGTGAAATTTCGGCAGCCAGAAAAGAAGTGCCCGGCCGACGCGGTTACCCGGGTTATCTCTATACCGACCTGGCGAGCCTGTATGAACGTGCCGGCCGTATTAAAGGTAAAAAGGGCTCTATTACCCTGGTACCTATACTTACTATGCCGGACGAGGATATAACCCACCCGATTCCGGACTTGACCGGTTATATTACGGAAGGGCAGATTATTCTGGCCCGCGAACTGCAAAGAAAGGGTATCAACCCGCCGATCAACGTTTTGCCGTCGCTGTCCCGTTTGAAAGATAAGGGCATCGGAGAAGGCAAAACCAGGGCAGACCATGCTGATGTCATGAACCAGCTTTTTGCTTCTTATTCCCGCGGTAAAGATGCTCACGAATTACAGGTGGTTTTGGGTGAAGAAGCTTTGTCTGAGGTGGATTTAGTGCACGCAAGTTTTGCGGAAGCCTTTGAAGCAAAATACGTTTCTCAGGGTTTTGAAAGAAACCGCACTATAGATGAAACTCTTGACCTAGGTTGGGAGCTCTTATCAATGTTGCCGAAAAACGAGCTCAAACGTGTACACGAAGAATACATAGACCAGTATTATATTGAATAAACTAAGTTTTAAACAGGTAATAATTTTGGATAAGGAGAAGCCGGTATGGCGGTAAAACGTGTCAATCCAAATCGCATGGAATTGCTCCGACTCAAGGATCAGCTCAAGGTTGCCCAGCGCGGCCATAAGCTTATGAAAGATAAGCGCGATGAGCTGATGCGCCAATTTCTGGAGCTGGCCCGTGAAGTTGCAGATCTGCGCATAAAAATGGAAAACCTGCTGCATAAGGCAGACGCCGAAATGGTTCTGGCCAGAGCCAGCATGGGAGCAGCAGTAGTTGAGACTGCTTTGATGTCGGATGCACCTCCTTTGGAAATGATCATAGGAGATGAAAACACTATGGGTGTGCGCTCTCCAACCTTCAAGATGCCGGCAGCGGAAAAAATGCAGGACCAGGCTGCTGATTTGCCTTATGCATTAACTTCTGCCAGCGGTGAGTTAGACCAGGCGGTGGACGCACTTTATCAGGTTTTTCCGGTGATGATGGAGCTAGCGGAACAGGAGCATAAAGCACTTTTAATGGCAGCTGAAATTGAACGCACACGTCGTCGCGTCAATTCCCTCGAGTATGTCATGATTCCGGATCTGCAGGATACAATTCGCTCAATTACCATGAAAATGGAAGAAAGCGAGCGCGAGAGCCAGACACGGCTAATGAAGGTTAAAGATCTTATTTTGGAGGCCGATATAAAGAAAAGACGGTCGCAGAGCGAGGAACGCAGAGCTCAGCATTCCTAAAAATTGATTGCAAAGATGTTTGTTGAAAGTCAGATTCGGGTCCGGATCTGATTTTTGTTTGCAGAGGACTTTATTTAAGCAGAATAAACTTTGAAATTTGTTGATCTGTCTTGCCCTTGCGCAGGGGTTATGCAATAATGTATAAACTTGTTTGCTCTTCTGAGTGGGATCAGGAAAGCAGAAATAATTGTGGAAATCCAGTCCGTACGGCTTGGAGCAGTTATTAACAAATTACAGGTATGAATGTTTCTAAAAGGGGAGAGCTATGTCTTTTACAACGGGGGTCCATGTATATTCTGAGATAGGACGATTGCGACGAGTTATGCTGCACCGGCCTTATAGGGAACTGGAAAATGTTACTCCATTGAATATGGAGAAATTGCTGTTTGATGATATTCCCGAGGCCGAGCTAGCGGCTGAGGAACACGATAAATTTGCCCAGCTTTTTCGTGACTTGGGCACAGAAGTAATTTATCTGGAAAAGCTTTTGGCAGAACTTTTGCAAAACACGGATAAGCGTAAGGACTTCCTGACGGAGTTTCTTCTGGAGGCTCGGGTCTACAGCAAGCATCGCCCTTATTTACTGGATTATCTGATGTCATTAAAGACCGATCACCTGGTAGAAACTGTATTTGCAGGTCTGCGCAGGGAAGAATTTTTTATGAACAGCTTCCATCTGGCAGATAATGATTACTCCGATTTGTTTTGGTTTGATCCCATACCCAACGCTTTTTTCATGCGTGATCCCATGACCGTAATTGGCAACGGTGTGGCTGTTAACTGCATGTGGTCTACAACTCGTAAACGCGAATCAATGATTCTTGATTATCTGTACCGCCATCATCCCCTGTTTGCGCAAACTGCAAAATATTATGATAAAGATGAAAATGCTTATATAGAAGGCGGAGATGTACTGATTCTTTCAGACAAAGTAATTCTAATTGGCGTCTCTGAGCGTACCGAAGTTACCGGAGCTGAACTATTGGCCCGGAATGTTATCGGTGATCCCGACAACACAATTGAACATGCTCTTATTTTTATGATTCCGCGCAAACGTGCCTTTATGCATTTGGATACAGTGTTCACCATGGTTGATCAAGATATTTTTACAATCCATCCTGAAATCATACCCAGCCTGGAAATTTACGATCTTACTTTGAATAAAGCCGGTGAAACTGAAATAAAATCATTTGGCAAAGACATTAAAAAAGCCCTGGCAGAACTTTTGAATTTGTCTGAAGTGGAATTAATTAATTGTGGCGGAGCCAGTATGATTGATTCCCGGCGCGAGCAGTGGGGTGACGGCGCTAATACACTGACCGTGGCTCCGGGGGAAGTCATTGTCTATGAACGAAACCGCATTACCAACAGGCTTTTGCGTGAAGCAGGCGTTAAAGTGCACGAAATAAGTTCTTCTGAATTGTCCCGTGGCCGGGGAGGCCCCCGCTGCATGTCCATGCCCTTATGGAGAGATGACATTTAATTACTGATAATATTAGCGGGTATGGTGCAGTGCCCGCTTTTTTTTGAAAATACAATTACCGTTAAGGATCATTTCTGTCGTCTGTCATATTTAACTGTTAATAAAATCAGTCAATATTGTTTTAAGAAATTTTAT
>CAZVVR010000073.1:0-6634 GCA_964630605.1 uncultured Mageeibacillus sp.
GGAATCATCCTCTGTATCATCAGGTGATTGACCCTGCCCGTCAGCGGCTGAGCTGTCTTCTGGCGGCTCGTCCTCTGAACTTTCTGAGATTTCTGCCTCAGACGGCATGCCATCCGAACCCTGCGCGAAAATTTGCAGCGGTAATAAGGTATAGATCATCACTACGCTGACAAACAGGGCCAAAATTTTTGTTAGTTTCTTCATCTTTTAACTCTCCTTTTAATTATAAGGGTTGTGAGAATGCTATCCTGTTTATCCCGAGACAGAAAAAACGGCAGCAAATCAATGACTTGCTGCCGTTTTACACATTTCTTAATCTGTTCAGGGGAAGCAAATACTCGTTGCATCCTTCTCCTAAAGTAACAGATCGGTCTTCTGGCTTACGATCCGGGTCATCCCCCCTTAACTCCACCTTCCCAACTTTGTCAGTGGCTGGCATTTGCCCGGAGTTAATTAGATCGATTACAGCGGCGGCACCGCACAGGACTTTAACCTGTTTCCCTAACAGTTCTCACGAACTGTATCTGCTCTCTATGTAGCTTATCACTTTGGAAGTAAAAAAGCTTTTGTGACTGCATTATACGATGGTCCCTCAGGCCAGTCAAGCAAAGCAATAGCAGAGAATTAACCAATTCCTTAGTCATATTGCATGTTTTTTTGTTACCATTATTTTCAAATAAATTGACATTTTACTAAAGATTATTTATTATCAATTTAACACTTGAGCATATATGGAATTGAAGCCAACAGGAGGGGAGATTTGTGGCCCGGGAAAAGGAAACAAATTGTCGCTGTGATTTGTCAATAATTAGAAAGCAAATGCCTCAGGCTGAAGAAATGTCACGTTTGGCTAATTTATTTTCTGTCATGGGCGACAACACACGTGTACAGATAATCTCAGCTTTGCGCTTGAGCGAACTTTGCGTCAGCGACCTGGCTGACCTGCTATCATTGTCTGATTCAGCTATTTCTCATCAGCTGCGTCTCTTGCGTCAGAACAATCTGGTCAAGGCACGCCGAGATGGAAAATACATCTATTACAGCCTCTCCGATGATCATATTGCAGATATGTACGATGTCGGCAAAGTCCACATTAATGAATAAGCATAATCTATCTATAAGGAGCAATAATTTATAAATGAGCAAAAATGCTTTTAATAACAATGATGAGAAAAAATTGATTGGAAACGACACTTGCAGTACAGGCCGAGGGCCTCAACAGGAAGGAATAATAGGAAGTGCCTGCGATGTCAACTCCTCCTGTGCCTGTAGTGATGAGCCTGAAGAAATGAGCAGAAGTGAAGAAAAATTCAAAACAGTTCTTCTTTTTGTTTCCATTGCAATTTTCATAGGCGGTCTGGTCACCAAATTCGCCTTAGACGCCAGTACAGTCTCCATCGTTTTCATGATAATAGCCTGGTTACTAGCCGGCTACAAAGTCATGATCAGCGCTATAAAAAAGCTCTTTTCCGGCTTTATCATGGAAGAACAGTTCCTCATGACAGTTGCCACCGTCGGCGCAGTTATACTGGGCGAATATCCTGAAGCTGCCCTAGTTATGATTCTTTATCAGATAGGAGCGCATCTGGAGCATTTCGCCGTCGGCAAGTCACGGCAATCTATTTCTGATCTTTTGGACATAGCTGCTCCTTATGCCAACCGCGTCACCAAAACCGGCGTTGAACGGATTGATCCGGCTGATATCACTTTAGGAGATACTCTGGAGATACAGCCGGGCGAGCTTATTCCCACTGATGGAGTGGTCCTGAGTGGTTACAGCCATCTCAACACCGCAGCTATTACCGGTGAGTCCATACCGCTTGAAGTAAGTGAAGGCAGCCAGGTACTAAGCGGTAGTGTTAATGGTGATGGCCTCTTGCACATGAAGGCGGAAACGGTTTATGAAGAATCCACCGCAAGTCGCGTCATGGATATGGTCGAAGAAGCTTCCAACCGTAAGGCCCGGTCAGAAACTCTGGTTAGACGTTTTTCACGTGTTTACACGCCTATCGTCGTCGTTTTGGCTGTTTTAGTTTCTTTAGTTCCACCTTTGTTATTTGGCGATCAAACTTTTGCTGATTGGATCTACCGTGGTCTGACTTTTCTGGTAGTTTCCTGTCCCTGTGCTTTTGTAATTTCTGTCCCTCTTACTTTTGTTTCCGGTCTGGGTATGGCTTCCCGGCACGGGGTTCTAATCAGAGGCGGTACAGATCTTGAAAACTTGTCCAGGCTGAATACTCTTGCTTTTGATAAAACAGGAACTCTTACAAAAGGTGAATTCAGTGTCATCGCTATACACACGGAAAAAGGTGTAAATGAAGAAAAATTCATTTCCCTGGCTGCGACTTTAGAACAAAGTTTCACTCATCCGATCGCGCAAAGCATCATTAAACATGCAAAATCACTCAATCTGCCGCTCTCATCAGAAGGGCTCAGCGATATCATAGCCTTGCCCGGCCACGGTGTCCGTGGTGTCATCAACAGTTACAACGGTCTCACATTGTCAGTGGATCTACCGGCCACGATTTACCTGGGCAATGCCGCTTTAATGAAGATGTTGGGATTGCATGAGAAGGCTATAGCTGACGGTTGTGAAGGTCAGGCCTGGACTATGAGCCACCTGGCCATTGTTCCCTCTTACAAAGACACTCGTACTTATGAAGAAATGCTGACAGGAAAAAATCCGGCAAATATCAGATATCTGGGGCATATTATCATTCGTGACCAACTAAAAGCGGAAGCTCCCCATACTATATCTGCTTTGCGTAAAGAAGGTGTCGAACGTATCGCTCTGCTGACAGGTGACAACGAAGTTTTCGCCCGGGAGGTAGCTAAGGAAGCCGGTATTGACGAGGTACATGCCTCGCTTCTGCCGCAGGATAAAGTCAGCTGGATGGAAGCAGCCAATTCTGACAACGAAAACGGCAGTACCGGATTTGCCGGTGATGGACTTAATGACGCTCCTGTACTCATGACAGCCGATGTCGGTGTTGCTATGGGCGGGCTCGGTAGCGATGCCGCCATAGAAGCTGCTGATGTTGTCCTGATGAAAGATAATCTGTCTGCTTTACTTAAAGGCCTGATTATTTCAAGGAAAACCATGCGGGTCGCCCGGCAAAACATAATCTTCGCCTTGAGCGTTAAATTCCTTTTCCTTCTCCTGGCGACAATCGGTTTTATGCCCATGTGGCTGGCTGTTTTTGCTGACGTAGGAGTAACGCTGCTGGTGGTGCTTAATTGTTTCCGGATCCTGCGAATTCCGCGACTTAAACAAATCGACGACTTGCACGAAAGCAACTTTCCGGCTTAATTTGCTCGCTGGATCGTGAAAGCGGCCCCGGATGAGCTCATCCGGGGCCGCTTTCTTCGCTTTAACTTAAGCAATTTCTATTTGATGTTTTCGACAGTCACGAGATCCAGTACGATATCTGTAGGTTCAAGTATCTGGTCACCGTTCTCGTCTGTATCCTTAGTAATATCAATCGCACCATCAACCAGTTTTTGATAGATGGCATCGTAGTCACTCTGACTGAAGTTTTCAAAACGTCCGTTCTCCATGGAGATCATTGTGTAACCTTCGGTAGCATCCAAAGTTACTGCTTTTCCGCCTTCCCAGGTCCCATCATAAATGCTTGCAATAGCATCATGGACTGACTTTTTCAGGTTCTTCATGGCTGACGTAATAACCGTGTCTGACTCTGCGTATTGGTCAACGTCAACACCGATTACCTTTGTATCTGCTTTCTCAGCAGCTTTCATAACCGAGTTGCCGACCGCGCCGCCGCAAGCGAAGATCACTTCAGTGCCTTCCTGGTACCAGGAAGCTGCCATCGACTCGTTTTCCGGACTGGAATCAAAGTTACCTACATAAGTATATTTTACATTTACATCACCGGCTTGAAGCCCTAGTTCGCCAGCAGCATCTTCCGCGCCATCCAGATAGCCATAACCGAAACGTACAACCGCCGGAACCGCCATACCGCCCATGAAACCAAGATCACGATAGCCTTCTTTGACTGCTGCGTATCCGGCCAGATAACCTGACTCTTCTTCAGCGTAAAGTATTCCAATTACGTTGTCCGAAATGTCAGGAACAAAATCACCCGCATGAGGATAGCCATCTATCAAGATGAAATAGACATCCGGGAACTGATCTTGCACAATATAAATTGGATTTTCGAAAAGAAAACCCGGCGTAACGATTACTTTGGCTCCACCCTCAACCGCCAGATTGATCGAGTTGATGTAAGCTGCGTCTGACTTTTCCGTGGGCTGAAAGTACTTAAAGGTTTTGTCATTCTCTATAGCGTATTGTACAACGCCCTCCCAGGATCCCTGGTTAAATGACTTATCATCAATGGTGCCTACGTCAGTGATCAAAGCAATTTCAGCTTTGCCATCTGCGTCCTGTCTACCTTCTTTGTGTAGTGCGTCTTCGTCTTTTTCTCCGTTTCCGCAGGCAGCGACAATACCAAGCATCATCACTAGTGCCAGCAAAAGGGCAAAGATTTTCTTTCTATTCATTTTCTACCTCCTAAGATCGTATTGTCAGGTTTTGCCTATGGCCTGGTATCTGATCTTATTTCCTATTATTCTTCGTGTTTTACACGTGCCAGAACAAGGGGTGTTGTTTCTGCTTTTTCTTCTGTAAACACATACGCTGATTCCAATTTGGATTTAGCAGCTGACAAAAGGCTTTTGTCATCTGTATAAAGCTCAGCCAGTGTTTCACCTGCTTTTACCTGTTCACCGCTGCGGCGGTGAAGCCTGATTCCTGCTGATGGCTGGATCCGATCATCCATCTTCCGACGTCCTGCGCCCAGCAGGGATGATGCTATGCCGCAGGCTTCAGTATCCATGTGACTGATCCAGCCATCTTGAGCTGCTATAAGTTCAGCCGCATACTTGGGCTGAGGTAAGAGACTAATGTCCTGTGTGATATGGGGGTCGCCACCTTGTGCTTCTACCATTTTGGCGAAACAATTCAGCGCTCTTCCCGAATCAATTGCTTCTCGAACGAGTAAATCGTAATCTTCTTCTGAGTCAGGCACTGCCAGTTCCATCAATGCAGAACTCAACTCCAGACACAAGGTGCGCAGGTCTTCCGGCCCTCCACCTTTCAAAACTTCAATAACCTCAACTATTTCAATGGCATTACCAATACATTGACCCAAAGGTCGATCCATGTTTGTAACCAAAGCCGCGGTACGTCGACCGGCTCCCTCACCAATGTCGACCATCAGCTGGGCCAGTTCAACAGCATCTTCCACGGTTTTCATGAAAGCTCCGCTGCCGCATTTTACATCGAGTACTATGGCATCACTGCCTGCTGCCAGTTTTTTACTCATAATGGAACCGGCAATTAGAGGCAGGGAATCAACTGTAGCGGTCACATCACGCAGGGCGTAAAGCTTCTTGTCACCCGGTGCCAATTCGCCTGTCTGACCGATAATAGCAATGCCGATATTCTGAACCTGTTGAATAAATTCTTTCTCCGATAATTCGGTTCTCAAACCCGGAATTGCTTCCAGTTTATCAAGAGTCCCACCCGTATGGCCTAAACCACGTCCACTCATTTTGGCTAACTTCATACCGCAGGCCGCGACAACTGGTCCAATAATGAGCGATGTCTTATCTCCAACTCCTCCGGTTGAATGTTTATCCACTTTGATTCCTTGAATTGCAGATAAATCTACCTGATCACCTGAAAGAACTAAAGCCTGAGTAAAGTCGAGCGTCTCTTTGCCCGTCATGCCACGGAAATAAACAGCCATCAGCCAGGCAGAGATCTGATAATCGGGAATATCGCCGCGCACATAAGCATCTATGATGAAACGAAGCTCTTCCTGACTGTGACTGCCGCCATCTCTCTTTTTTTTGATTAAGTCGTATATTCGCATTAGCGCCCGGCTTTCTCGTAGGGAATTCCTTCAGCTGCCGGTGCTTGTGAACGTTTAGACATAAAAATCAGCACAATCAAAGTAGCAATGTAAGGAATCATCTTGTATACCGTTGCGGGAATAGGCAGATCCTTTATACCGGGAATAGCAGAGTAGCCTGAGGCTATAGTTTTCATTAAACCAAAGAAAAAACTTGCCCCCAAAATTTTAAAAGAACGCCACTGGCCAAAAATCATAACAGCCAAGGCCAGGAAACCGTAACCATATACCGTTGCGTTGAATTGGGTTGAAGTCGGTACCACAAAGGTCAGACCGCCGATGCCTGCAAGGAAGCCTGAAATTAAAGTACCCGCCCAGCGCATACGCTGCACATCGATCCCGACAGTGTCTGCAGCGCCGGGATGTTCGCCACAGGCGCGCAGTCGAAGACCGAAAGGGGTTTTCTGAATCACGAACCAGGCTACAAAAAAGATAAGAAATCCTACATAGGTCGTAATGTAAGCATTTTGAAACAGTAGTCGTCCAATAATTGGGATATCCCCCAGTAGCGGTATTTTTCTAATATAAAAAGTATCCCTGAAAGGCACTTGCTGAGTTCCGAAAATCAGTCGAGCGACGAAGATGGAAAAAGCAGGGGCAAACATATTTATGGCTGTACCGCTGATGACCTGATTTGCCTTCAGGTTGATAGAGGCAAAAGCATGGAACATTACAAATATAAAACCGGTCACTCC
>CAZVVR010000074.1:0-6621 GCA_964630605.1 uncultured Mageeibacillus sp.
ATGGTCACGATATCGAGGGTCTGGAAAGACATATTAAGGCTGCCCAAACAGTACGCGGACCGGCGCTTCTTCATGTTATAACCAAAAAAGGAATGGGTTATACCATGGCTGAATCGGAACCGTCCCGTTATCACGGAGTTTCACCTTTCCCTATGCAGTACGGTGTCTCCGATAAGGATCCGGAACATCAAAAAACATTTTCCGAAGTTTTTGGGGATACCATGTTAACTTTGGGCGAACAAGATGAAACTGTCTTTGCTATAACTGCTGCTATGGCCCAGGGCACCGGTCTTTGTGCCTTCAAAAATCGTTTTCCTGATCGGTTTTATGACGTTGGTATTGCTGAGCAACATGCTTTGACAATGGCCGCAGGTCTGGCTGCCGGAGGAGCTAAACCGGTTGTAGCTTTATACAGCACCTTTCTGCAACGTGGGATGGATCAGCTTATTCATGATATTTGCCTGCAGAATCTACCGGTAATAATTGCCGTGGACAGGGCCGGACTGGTCGGCTCTGACGGTCCGACTCATCAGGGACTTTACGATTTAAGTATGACTTTAAATCTTCCTAATTTAGCAATTATGGCACCAGCTACAGCGGTTGACCTCGAACGAAGTCTTTTGCATGCTCATGAATACAATGGACCTGTGATGATCCGTTATCCACGTGATCTGGCCTCAACTGTGGATTTAATTTCGTTGGATGAAAATATGTCTGAACCTCAAACTTTCGAAGATTTAAAACAGCCGCGCCTTGTCCGTTCCGGTTCTGATCTTTCTGTATTGGCTGTCGGGCCTATGATTTTACAAGTATTGTTGGCTATTAATAATTTTTTAGGAACAGAATACTCAATCGATCTTTATTCAGCGTTAACAATAAAGCCCTTTACTAGCAATGTTGTGTTAAAATCTACAAAGAAGACAGGCAAATTGCTTATTATTGAGGATGGATGCCAGGAAAACGGCTTTGGCCAATCCGTTATAGCTGAGCTAAGCGAACAGGAGCCGGAGATAATTGTGAAGGCTGTCGGAGTTAAAGATTTGCTCCGCGAACAAGCTACACGCGCCGAATTATTCCAGGCCGAAGGACTAGATCCGGAAGGATTAGCTCTTGTAATCATGAAAATGATTGACGGCTGATTTCTTGATTTAGAAGTAAGCGGTTAAGAGTAACATTTGAACAACCTGAGGAGGAAGGAATTGCGTATTGCGCTATATCCAAATTCATCGCGCGATGTTAATTTAGCCGTAACACGTCGGCTTATATCTCTCATCAACTCATACGGAGCTACAGCTGTATTAGAAGACGATGTAGCTCCGGAAATATCCGGAACTCCGGGTTTACAGAGAGCCTCTTATGAAACATGTGACTTTGTCATCTGTTTGGGTGGCGACGGCACCTTTATCTCTGCCGTGCACCGGGATAGCACCTACAATTTACCCGTGTGCGGTGTAAATCTAGGGCAAGTTGGCTTTTTGCCCGAAATAGACGTAGCCAGGTTGGAAGAGGCTGTACAACGCTTAATACACAAAAAATACAGTATTGAAAAACGCGTTATGCTCGATGTCAGTTGTTTTGATGCTGAAGGTAAACGGTTTGCTCATGATCATGCGATAAATGATGTGGTGCTGGCCAGAGGAGGTTGTCCCCGTATCATTACAATCGATCTTGAAATAGCTGATATTCCGGTAGAAAGCATTCCGGGAGACGGCATCATAGTTTCTACTCCAACAGGATCAACAGCTTATGCAATGTCAGCAGGAGGCCCTATAGTGCATCCTACTATGGATCTTTTACTGATTACGCCCATATGTCCACACACTTTGCATAATCGCACCTATGTAGTTGACGCAAACACATCTGTTTCATTAAAACTTCAGCCGTATCCGAACTGTGCCACTTTATCTGTGGATGGGCGGTCACATTACGACGTTTATCACAGCGATCGAGTTGAGCTGGTCTGTTCCAGGCACGCATTTCAATTTATTCGTATTTGGGAAGATAAATTTTTCCAAACATTGCCGGAAAAAATACAAAAAAGGGGGTTAGTCAATGAAACCATCTAAAACACAACGCCAGTCAAGAATACTCAAAATTGTCCGGGACCAGAACATTGAAACCCAATCTGAATTGGTAGAAGCTTTGTCAGCAAGCGGAATGACTTTTACTCAGGCTACAGTTTCCCGGGACATAAAAGAACTAGGTATTGTCAAAGTGGCCACCGGAGACGGAAAATCTAAATATGTCGCAATGAAACACAGCGGTGAAGTTGCTGCGGGGCGATTAATGAATGTTTTTAGTGAAGCTGTAATTTCAATAAATACAGCCGGTGCTCTGGTCATTCTAAAGACATTGCCCGGAAGTGCTCAGGCGGCGGCTTCCGCACTTGACTCAATGCATATTTCAGACATACTTGGTACTTTGGCTGGTGATGACACAATTTTCATAGCTACAGACAGCGAAGATATCGCTGATTTGCTGCGTTTAAAGTTAATCGGATTATCCACAGGTGACCCCCAGCCTGAAAGGATATTCAGCTGATAGTGATGCAACTGTTACGTGTGGAAATCAATAATTTTGCTTTAGTCGAAGAGCTGGTAATGGAACCTGCTGATGGTTTTACTGTGCTTACGGGTGAAACCGGAGCCGGAAAGTCAATTCTGATTGACGCTTTCGAATTTTTGTCTGGCAATCGCAGTGATCGCAATATGGTTAGAACCGGATGTGACGAAGCCAGAGTTCAAGCCTTGTTTCAATCTAAAAATAACGAAGAGCTGCTTGTTTTCAGAAGTTTGAATTCCTCCGGTCGCAGTTACGCAAAAATTAACGGCGAACTTGTTACAATTCGTGATTTACGTAATAAACTGAAAAACATTCTGGCCATCCACGGACAAAATGATCAACAGGCTATATTTGATGACTCCCTGCATCGTGAGCTGATTGACGCTTACGCGGGTTCTCATTCTGAGCGTCTTTTGGCTGATTATCGAGATCAATTGCAAAGTTTGCTCTTGATTCAAGAGGAAATTTCGCGCCTGGGACAATCACCCGAACAACGCGCAGCCAGACAAGATTTTCTGTCATACCAGATTGAAGAAATTGAAGCAGCCGATCTGCAACCGGCCGAAGAAGAAGATTTGCTTAAGCAAGCTAAAACATTGCAAGCTTTGCAATCTCTGGCCGAACAACTTAATATCAGTTCAACCGCTCTTTATTCCGAAAGTGATGTGGGAGCACTTAATTTGATCAAACATGCTAGAAAAGCTTTGCAGGAAGCGGCACGTTACAGTAGCAAATGTAAACAATTAGCGGATGACCTGGCAAACATCGAAACTGCTATCGAAGAGTTTATATATGAGCTCAACCGTACCAATGAAAAGGTTTCTTATAATCCCGAACAGCTGTCCGAAGTAGATCAACGGCTATCGCTGATTCAAAGATTAAAAGACAAGTATGGAAAGTCGGTCAAAGGAATCCTGACCTATCTTGAGCAAGCTCAGGAAGAAATCACTTTTCTCAAAAATTCTGAGCAAATCTATGAGGAAAAACTTGTCGAAAAAGATTTTGTTTTGAAAAATCTGGCGGTTTGCAGTTTGGAATTATTGCAAGTACGTGAAAAAGCAGCACAATCTCTGATTAAAAAAATAGTCGGAGAATTACGCTCACTCAATATGAAAGATGTTTCTTTCGATGTAAATATTACATCTATACCAAATCGGATAAACCAGCCGCGAGATCCTCATCGGGTTTCGTTTATGTTTTCGGCAAACCCGGGTGAACCTCTGAAACCTCTGGTAAATATAGCTTCCGGTGGAGAAGCGTCACGTATACTTTTAGCAATCAAGACTGTTTTAGCTGATGTTGACAATGTGTCGGTCCTTATTTTTGATGAAATTGACCGTGGAGTAGCAGGAGAAACCAGCCAGCGTATTGCTGAAAAACTCCAGAGTATTGGCGAACATCGCCAGGTATTATGTGTCACGCACAGTGCTCCTATCGCAGCTGCTGCAAACAAACATATTTTGATTAGCAAATCAGTTGATGATCGGGGGTCACGCACGAATATAGTTGATTTGACAGACGGTGCCAGAGTTGCAGAAATTGCCCGCCTTCTGAGCGGCAAAGCTAATGAAAGCAAATCACGCAGTTTGGCTCTCTCTCTGCTACAATCGCATGAGAATCAGTAATTAACTGATCATCATATTTTTAAATTTAATTCAAATTTGAGGGAGAGTACAGATATTTTATGGAAAATTTTAATAATAATGATATTTTAACCATTAGCGGACAGGATTTAACCGCTGATGATGTATATAGAGTCGCTGTGTATAAACAGAAAATTAAATTTTCGGATAATGCTAAAGGTAAAATGCATGAATCCTTTAAACTGGTACAAAGTATTGCGAGCAGCGGTAAGCCTACATATGGCATTTCCACAGGCTTTGGTGAAATGTCAAAAATTTATATTTCCGAAAATAACAATGCTGAATTGCAACGAAACCTAATTGTTAGTCATGCTTGTGCTGTTGGAGATACTTTTTCAGAAACAGCAACCAGAGCCATAATGTTGTTGCGACTAAATACACTGGCCTCGGGATATTCGGGGGTTAATCCAAAACTAACAGAATTACTGCTGGACTGTTTGAATGCAAATCTTTTACCCGTTATTCCACAGCAGGGCTCTCTGGGAGCTTCAGGAGATTTAGCAAATCTGGCACATATGGCACTGCTTTTGATCGGCGAGGGAAGAGCCGTGAGTAATGGCATTGAAATGGCCGCGGATAAAGCTCTGCGTGAAAATAATTTGGAGGCTGTAAAGTTAAGTGGCAAAGATGGGCTGGCCCTAATTAACGGCACAACTATTATGGCGGCAATTGGTACGTTGGCCTTATTGCAGGCAAAAAAATGCTTACAGGCGGCCAATGCTTCCGCAGCGCTTACTTTTGAAGCGTTACATGGATTCACTGCCGCTTTTGATGAACGTATTCATGCTTTAAGGCAACAGCAGGGGCAAATTAAAGTAGCGAAATATTTATTAAACCTATTGCAGGGAAGTGAATATACCAATACCAGGCTGCATGATGTACAGGATCCTTACACTTTACGTTGTATACCGCAGGTTCACGGGGCCAGCTTAGACGCAATTGCATATGTGGACAGCGTGATAGCGCCGGAACTCAACGCAGTCACAGATAATCCTCTGGTTTTTGTAGATTCCAAACAAGTAATTTCGGGTGGAAATTTTCATGGCCAGCCTCTGGCTTTGGCACTTGATTTTTTGGCCATTGCGACAGCGGAGCTGGCAAACATATCCGAAAGACGTACCGAGCGCCTGGTAAATCCTCAGCTTTCGGGTGGTTTACCTGCCTTTTTAATTAAACAGGAAGGTCTTCATTCCGGCTTGATGATTCCCCAATATACAGCTGCATCCCTGGTGTCAGAAAACAAAGTTCTCGCTCATCCCGCCTGTGTAGACTCCATTCCTTCATCAGCTAACAAGGAGGACCATGTTAGTATGGGAGCTTTTGCTGCCCGTAAAGCTTTACAGGTAACAGACAATGTCTTGCATGTAGTAGCAATTGAACTGATGTCGGCAGCCCAGGCGTTAGATTTACAAAAGAAGAACAAGCTGGGTCAAGGCACGCAACTTATTTATGATTTTGTACGGGAACATATAGATTTTCTTGACAGGGACCGTATACTGTCAGATGATATAAGCAAATTAAAAGAATGCTTGTCTCAAGATGGCTTAAAACAGGTATTGGGGCAACTCTGGGAGGTATGAATGTCAAAATTAAAAGATTTATCCGTAGAAAAGTATATTGCTGAAGCAGCAAGTGATTCACCGGCACCCGGTGGTGGCAGTGTGGCAGCTTTGGCTGCTGCTTTAGGTGCTGCCTTAGGCGAAATGGTTTACAATCTGACCAAGGACAAAAAAGCTTTCGGTGAGCTGAGTGAAGAAAACAGAACAGCGGTAAAAACCGATTACACCGCTTTAAATGTTCTGCGGGCCGACTTGATCGCGCTGATAGATGAAGACACTATTGCTTTTAATACCTTTATGGATGCCTTACGTCTTCCGAAAAATACGGAAGCAGAAATAGAAACCCGCAAAAAAGCTATGGCTGAAGCCGCCGTTGTCTCAATGCAAGTGCCACTGGATACAGCAGGAAAGAGCCTGGAGATTTTACAACACATGGGTTCTTTAGCTCGCTACGGCAATAAAAACTGCATCTCGGATGCCGGTGTAGGAGCTTTTTTGGCTCGCGCAGCAATAGAGTCGGCGGTTATGAATGTACGTATTAATCTTGCCAGCGTTAAAGACGAAAAAGTGGCTAATCAGGCTGAAAGCACCTGCCAAAAATACTTGTCTGAAGCCGAAGAATATTGTGCTGAGATAGTTAAAGAAGTTTATCAAAAAATATAAATATTCTGCTTATTTTTTATTCAGGGCTGGTTTTGAAACCAGCTCTTTTTTTTTAAACAAATGTTTGACATCTTGATGTTACCCAATTACAATTACATCCAGTAACTAACGATGAGATTATAAAAAAGTATATAATTCACTATATTTTAATATCATTGTATTGTAGTTTGACAATTAAATATGGAGGTGATTAC
>CAZVVR010000075.1:0-6525 GCA_964630605.1 uncultured Mageeibacillus sp.
ATGTTAGTGCAGGATGAGGCCAGAGTAATTGTGTCAGCAATATGGAGAATGATTTTAGCTTTTAGATTCGCTTGCGAAATACAGAAATGATTAAATTTTTCCAGCACAGTGCCACCCCAATCAGAAGTGCTTTTATCTGAGTGCAGGTATGCAGATCCATCCTTACGCACACTCAGGTGTGGCTTTTTTAAAATATCTGCTAAAGGTATAGAAAAGAAAAAGTCCCTTCTCTCGCCTCCGGAAATAATGTCTATCTGAGATAAATCAAATTCATCTTCAAGCTTTTTTACTGCTGAGTTGATTACTTTTCTGTAAACAGCTGACTTTTCCAGCTGATCCCGAATTTTTGTCAGAATTCGATCATAAAAAGAGGGCATGAAATCGAGTTCATTTTCTATATCTTTGAGTAGTTGTTCCGCCTCTCCGGCAGAACCATAGAGAAAATGGGTATTGATATAAAATGGACCGAAGGTGCCTGAGGTATACCAAAAAGCCTGGCCCGGGTCCGCCATCTCTAAGGCTTTTGTAGAAAACAGCTCTTTTATTAGTTGTGACATGTAACATCCTTTCATGTTGGCTGATGCGCTAATTATATTATTAATCCCAATATTCCAAGCTTCCGCAAACTTCAGACAGGCTGCCAAAACCCAGCTCAGAAGCTCTTTGAGCCATTTTATCTCCAAGTGAAAAAAGCAGATCGGGATCTACCAAAGTTGAACTGCCTACCTGGATTGCGCTTGCGCCGGCCATTAAAAACGCCAATGCATCTTCGGCAGTGGCTATGCCGCCCATTCCCACAATTGGTATATCAATTGCTCTGTAGCATTCACTTACCATTCGTAATGCCACCGGCATAATGGCCGGTCCGGATAAGCCGCCCGTATTATTCTTTAACACCGGTTTCCGTGTTTCAAGGTCAACAGTCATGCCAACTAAAGTATTGATAAGAGAAACTGCATCTGCGCCCGCAGACTCAGCTGCTTTTGCCATCTCCGTTATATCTGTAACATTCGGTGTTAATTTAACCCAAATCGCCTTGTCTGTAACTTTGCGGACAGCAGACACCAGGCGCTTGATTTCACGCGCATTTGTTCCAATGCTCATGCAACCGGTTTTCACATTAGGGCAGGAAAGATTTAGTTCCAAAGCTACAATTTGAGGATCCAGCATCTTTTCAGCCAGGCTGACATAATCTTTCAACTCCGTGCCGGCCAGATTAACTATTATTGGCAGTTGAAAACGTTTTATCTGCGCTAAAAGAACATCAAGGAAAAAATCCACGCCGGGATTCTCCAAACCGATTGCATTTAACAGGCCGGAGGGAGTTTCAGCTATCCGGGGCATCCCGTTTCCCGGGCGCTCGTCCCTAGACACTGCCTTGGTCACAATTCCGCCCAAAGCTGACATGTCATAGTACTGGGCCAATTCGATTCCGTAACCAAAGCAGCCGGAAGCCGGCAAAACAGGACAGGAAAGTTCCACTGTTCCAACTTTTGTTTTTGTCTTCATTTTCAACCCCCTTATCTCCAGATAATTTTTTCACCCGGGAAAACCGGACCTTCCTTGCAGCAACGCACACGGCGAAAGCCCGCTTGCTCTTTTTCGTCAATCAAATCAACCGAACAACCGCGGCAAAGACCGATTCCGCATCCCATGCGCGTTTCCAGTGAGACTTGCACCGAAATTCCCCGGTTTTTGCCAATTTCAATTACAGCTTTCAGCATTGCTTCCGGTCCGCAGCTGAATATCACCCGGGGCTTTTCTTTAGTCTCGTTTAAAAAGGCATCGAGAGCTGCCGCGGAATGTCCCTGGAAATCTAAACCTCCGGCATCACTGGATAAAATTGATTTCGCACTGAGATTTCGAATTTCATCAATAAGATAACTTTCATCGGGCGAACGAAAGCCATAAATCTGGCAAACATCTTGTTGGCAGCCGTCCTCTTGCAAACTTTTAGCCAAATAGAAAAGAGGGAATATTCCCGTTCCCCCGCCAACAAGAACCAGGCTGCCTTTTTTTAAAAGATGCCTGAATTTGAAACCACGCCCAAGTGGTCCCAGGGCACTAAGCTGATCCCCCGGCTGCATTTTGCTTAAGGCGGCAGTTCCTTTTCCGGCTATTTTTACGCCAAAGCTGATGCTAGATTCATTTTGCTGCATGACGCCGATAGGACGGCGCAGAAAAAAAGGCGTTTTCAGTTGAAAAAACTGGCCCGGCATGGCTCTGGGAATATCCTGACCGGCAAAGGTCAGGACATGGACATCCATACTTAATTTTTCATTTTTTTCCAGAATAAGAGAATGCTCTAAACTTACCATTTCTCCTCCTTTATTTGTCTGTGATTTAAAGCTTTATTTAGCTTCTCTCTCATCTCTATAGCCTCAGCGCGGGCTGCCTGCTCAAATTTTTCAGGCGGATAATCGAATTTCTTATATGCCGTAGCTATACTGCGTGACGCACTCACAATAGCTCCGCTGCCGTCTGCGCGAAAACCTGCAACCGCATCAGCGGCTCCTGCTCCTTGCGCTCCATAACCGGGCACAAGAAAAAATGTATGCGGCATTATCGCGCGCAGACGCCCGGCTTCTTCCGGATAAGTTGCAGCAACCACTGCTCCCAGCGCGGAGAGATTGTATTTTTCACTTACTGAGCTCTGCCCCCACTTTGTGATCAGCTCGGCCAAAATCTGTACGACAGCACGGCCATCTGCCAATTCAAGATCCTGCAGATCTTTTGCAGAAGGATTGGAGGTTCTGCAAAGCAGAAATATTCCTGCCTTATATTCGCAAACGGCATCAAGAAACGGCTTGATGCCGTCCCAGCCTGTGTAAGGCTGGACTGTGATAATGTCTGCAGGAAAAGCTCTGAATTTTTGACCAGCTACCGTTGTTTCTCCCAAAAAAGCTCTGGCGTATGCTTCACAGGTAGATCCGATATCGCCCCTTTTAGCATCAGCAACAACTAACATGCCCCGGTCTTGTGCATAAAGCATGGTTTTTTCCAATGCTTTCATTCCGGCTGTACCGTATGATTCGTAAAAAGCCAGTTGAGGCTTTACAGCCGGAACGATATCAGCTGTGCTATTAATCAGGCGACGGCCAAATTCATAAACAGCATATTCCAGGGCACAGTTAATATCCTTTTTATAAAGTTCTTTTCCTTTTTGGAAAAGAAAATCCGGAACCACTTCCGGACTGGGATCTATTCCCAGACAAGTGGGATTTTCCATCTCATCAATACGAAGTTGAAGTCTGTCCATAGCATGTTTTTTCATCTATATACTCCTGTAACTGACACGGCCGTTCCACACTGTCAATTTGATTGCGCCGTTCATCTCGTAGCCGTCGTATGCTGAATTGCGCGCTTTACTATATGAACTTTCTTTGTCGTAAATGAAAGCTTCATTTTCTGCGAAAACCATCAAATTTGCTTTTTCTCCTTCTGAAATTGGGATGTCATCCTGATGTAAAAGGCGACGTGGATTCACACACACCAAGTTAAGGGCATCCGTTAATTTCAGCTTGCCGCCCAAAACTAATTCCGAATACACAACAGGCCATAAGGTCTCCAAACCGATAACGCCGTTTAAGGCCAATGCAAATTCCACTTTTTTTTCATCACTGTGATGAGGAGCGTGATCGCTGACGATGAGGTCAATAGTTCCATCACATATCCCCTCTAAAACTGCCACACGATCTTTTTCACTGCGCAGGGGAGGATTCATTTTGTAATCAGTGCGAAAAGCGCGGACGTCGGCATCTGTGAAGGTAAAGTAATGAGGGCAAGTTTCCGCTGTCACCGGTACTGCCCTGCCTTTGGCTTCTCTGATCATACGTATTCCGGTAGCAGTGCTGACATGGCAGATATGGATGGGGCAGTTGTAGTACTCTGAAATCAGAAGATCACGTGCAATCATCACATCCTCTGCCAGAGTGGGTATGCCAAAAAGTCCCATTTCAGTTGAAACCCAACTTTCATTCATAACACCTCCGGCTGCAAGACTTATATCCTCACAGTGCGAGTGCAAAGTGCAGCCAAAAGCCTGAGAATAAATCATTGCTTTGCGCATCATCTCGGCTTGTGTAATCGGCTTGCCATCATCACTAAAGGCAACAGCACCCGCATCACGCATCAGGCCGATCTCTGCCAACTCTTCTCCTTCCAGTTCCTTGGTAGCAGCCCCTATTGGCAATACTTCGCAGTAGCCTGCTGTCTCTGCCCGTTCAATCAGATAAGAGACCAAAGCCGGATTGTCCACCACAGGCTTGGTATTAGGCATGCAGGCCAGCTGAACTATACCCCCGTGAGCTGCAGCGCGTGTGCCTGTAACTACATCTTCTTTATACTCCAAGCCGGGTTCCCGCAAGTGCACGTGGGCATCCGTCAGCCCCGGAACGGCAATCAGGCCTGAAGCATTAATCTCAGGTAAATCTCCGGCTTTGCTTGCATCGGTTACGAGGCCCTCTTTTATGGCCAGATCCTGATATACGTCCTTTCCCGAATAGGGATCGACAACATGTACATCACGCAACAGAAAATTAGCCAGCGGCAAATGACTTTGTTTTTTCTTCATCATTGATCGTTTCTCCTTGCCTGTAACAGATATAAAAGAGCCATACGTATTGCTACACCGTTTGTGACCTGACAGTGGACCACTGAACGCTCGTGTTCATGAATTGAAGTAGGCATTTCAACTCCATGGTTACAGGGTCCCGGATGCATAATTATGGCATCAGCTTTGGCACAATCCAGCACTTTCTCATCAATGCCAAAAAAGTGAGCATATTCTCGGATGCTGGGAAACAAGGCGCTTTTTTGCCGTTCCAACTGGACGCGAAGTCCCATCAGTACATCTGCTCCTTCACAGGCTTGTCTGACATTGCTGCAGACAATGCAAGGCATCTGATCGAGATGTCGCGGCATCATGGTGGGAGGAGCAGCCACTCGAACTTCTGCGCCCATTTTTGACAAACCCCAGATATTGGATCGCACAACTCTGCTGTGCAGTACATCGCCCACGATAGCAACACGGAGACCTGCAATCTTGCCTTTATATTCACGAATAGTCAGCATATCGAGAAGCGCCTGCGTCGGATGCTCATTCATGCCGTCTCCGCCATTAATTACGCTGGCTGAGATCAAAGGCGCAATTAAGTGTGGCGCACCACTTTGACAATGACGCATTACCAGTAGATCAGTTGACATGGCATCGATCGTCTTTACTGTGTCATACAGGTTTTCTCCTTTATAAATGGAACTGCCGGCACCGGAAATATTCGATGAATTAGCACCCAGATTTTTGCACGCCATTTCGAAAGACAGTCTGGTTCTGGTACTGTTTTCGAGAAAGAAAAGAACAACTGATTTTCCTGCCAGGTGAGCTGTTTTCTTAGTGGGTGAGTTTAGTATGTGCCGCATCATGTCGGCAGTGTCCAGTATTAACTCAATATCATTTTTACTAGTTTGTTGAAGGCCCAGCAGATCTTTATGGTCAAGTATTCTCTTCATAGCTTAATCCTTCTGCTCTGCCAGCAAGACCATCTCTGCGCCGTCGTACTCGGGTACTTGAACCATGATGAACTCACGTGATGACGTAGGTACATTCTTACCAACAAAATCCGCTTTAATCGGCAATTCTCTGTGTCCCCGATCAACCAAAATGGCTAAGTGAATCTTTGCAGGCCGGCCCAGATCAAAAATTGCATCTATAGCAGCCCTCACTGTGCGGCCGGTATAAAGCACGTCGTCGACCAATACTATAGTCAGTCCATTCACATCAAAAGGCAGATCCGTCTTGTTTATAACCGGGTGGCTGCTGAGATGACTCAAGTCGTCACGATAAAAAGTTATATCCAAAGTGCCTTCCAAAGGTTTCTTTCCTTCAATTCTCTCAATCTCCTTCGCCAGCCTGCGGGCCAAAGGCACACCTCGCCTTTGTATTCCTACCAGGGCCAGATTCTTAATTCCGCGATTTTTCTCCATGATTTCGTGTGCAATACGCGTAAGTGCCCGCTGTACTGCCTTTTCGTCCATTAAAACTGACTTTATTTGCATACACACCTCCATTTTGGGCAAAAAAAACCCGGGCAATGTCCCGGTTCGCAGTTAAAGCATCTGTTTTCTTGCGGCAGAAAAATCCGCGCACTTTCGTGCTGACGCCCTAGCAGCCTCACAGGACTGTTTTATAGGTTCCGGCAAAGTATAGACCCAACTTGTAGAATTCGCAAGTAGTAATTTAAAGTTAAATTACTCAACTTTCCCACCACTAAAGTGGTGAATGAACCTTGAAAAATGAATATACTCACGCAATCAACTGCAGTCGTTCTTTGAGAAAAATGGGCAAGGCATCCATGAACTGGTCAATAAGCTGCTGAGCTTGTGCATCAGTCAAGACCGGAGATTGTCTCAATACATCGACCATGGTGTTAATGAGCAGTTTAACTGCATTTACATACTCAATGTCTTTGACCTCATCATGTAGCGTAAGAAAACAATGGATGTAGCAGCGACTTGCGCATCATAGGA
>CAZVVR010000076.1:0-6511 GCA_964630605.1 uncultured Mageeibacillus sp.
AGCGTTCGTGTGCTCGTTCAGGCGTTCTGGCTGAAGTACGCAAGCGCGAATATTATGAAAAACCAAGTGTTAAGCGTAAGAGAAAGTCTGAAGCTGCACGTAAGCGTAAGCGTTAAATAGTTTTTAGCTTGTAAAGAACAGGTTCGCCGAATAGCCGGCGGACCTTTTTTAAATGGAAGAGAAAATGATGTCGGAAAAAAACAGAAAAGAGATATTGCGCTGGCTCAATCCTTTGGGCTGGCAAGTAAAAGTCGAACGTGAACCTCAACTGTGGGATACACTGCTTCGAGCGCGGGGATTGCAAAACGCAGCTGAGCGTAATGCTTTTTTCAATCCCGATCAAATAAAATTTCATGACCCATTTCTTTTTCAGGATATGCAGGCCGCTTGTGATCTGTTTAATAATCTAGTCCAGGCTGGAAAAAAAGATTTTCTGATTTTCGGAGATTATGATACGGATGGCTTATGTTCTACAGCAATACTGTACCGCTATTTAAGTGCTATCGGAATCAAGCCCAGGCTGCTCATACCGGAAAGGTTGACAGAAGGATATGATCTAGATCTTGACCAGGTGGCAATAATACTGCAAGATCCTCCGGATTTTGTTATTACTGTCGATTGCGGTACTAATGCAGAAGAATCTGTGAGAGCGTTGAAGGCTGCAGGAGTTTCTGTGATTATCACTGACCACCATCAAGCTTTGGAATTACCGGACCGTAAGCTTTGTCCTTATATCAATCCTCTGGTTGCTGATGAAAGCTATCCTTTTTCATATCTGAGCGGTGCTGGAGTGGCGCTTAAATTTGCTTTGGCTTTGACGAAATATTATCCGGTCTCCCAGGATATTATAGATACACTATATACCTTAGCAGCTGTAGCAACCGTGGCAGACATAATGCCGCTGCTGGATGAGAACCGGCATCTGGTATGGCGTGGTATTGAGATCTTTCCTCAAGCTGCACCGATAGGTCTGCGGCTGCTGGCACAGGAACGTAAAATCAGCAGCCAGCTTTTCTCATATCAACTTGCACCGCGTCTCAATGCGGCCAGCCGCATGGGAAAAGTTGATGTTGCGCTCGAATTTTTGTTGAGTGATGACTATGAGCAATCATCCGAATTGGCAAAACAATTGGAAAACCTGAATAAGCAGCGCAAAAACATAGAAAATGATATATACGCTGAAGCATGCCGGCAAATAGAGGCTGAATATCCGCAAGAAAAACCTCCCATTATAGTAGCCCATGGAATAGATTGGCATTTGGGAGTTATAGGAATTGTTGCCAGCAAATTAGCTGAACGATATTCATGCCCAGTAATTGTGCTCTCGGAAACCGACGGTATTCTAAAAGGCTCAGCGCGCTCCTATGCAGATTTTAACCTATTGGCTTCACTAGACTTTGCTGCGGCTGATTTACTTCAATATGGGGGTCATGAACAAGCCTGTGGTCTTCAACTCAAGACAGAAAAATTGGAAGATTTTAAACAATCACTGAAAAAATATTCCACTCAAAATGCGCAAAATTTATTAACTCAACCTTTGCTGGCTGACTGCCAGATGGATGTAAATGAAGTGACTTTTGAATTGATAAAACAGCTGGAAAAATTTGAACCGGTAGGCCAGGCTAATCCGGCTCCGCTTTTTGTTTTTCCGAATTTACAGGTTGAGCAAATATTTTCCGTAGGCCAAGGCAAGCATTTACGTTTAACAGTGAGTGATGGCTGCTCTGCCGATTCCAGAATAGATATGATTGGATTTAATCTGGGCAATGAACTTTCCTATTACCGTGCCGGTGATCGTGTCGACGTGCTGGGCATAACAGAAATTAACGAATACAAAAACAGTCGCAAAATCCAGGTGAACATGCAGTCAATCAGAACTGCTGACGAGACACGGAAAAATTCTGAAGCTATAGCTGACTGGATCAAACTTATTAATCTTTGGCGGGAGGGGAAAAGCTTAAGTAAGTTCAACAAGACGGTTTCAGTTTCGACCAATATTTTTCCGGTTTTGTGGCAATTACTAAGCTCTGTCGGAGGCGAAAATCAAGAGCCCTTTGTTTTTAAGCCTAGCCGTGTGGCACGCTTGCTGCGTGAAGGGTATAATGTAATCTCTTCGGAACTGTCTTTGCTGCTGGCTTTGTCTGTTCTGGAAGAAGCCGGCCTTATCAGCTTGATGCTTGAAGAAAAGGCTGATGCACTGTTAATTTCTGCGGAGACAGCTGAAGAAACAAAACCCAGACTGCGAGAAACAGACGCTTGGTTGCTGCTGGAGCAGTGTGGAGGTATTAAGGAATGAAAGAAGTAAAAAACAAAGATAAGACAACGGATAAACTTCCAACTTTTGATGCAGAAACCTATATCCTTCATGCTGACAAGGAAGTACATCATATTATCGAAATTTGGAAAGGCTTCACGGGCAGGGAAGACGCTTCCTTGATCCTTCGTGCTTACGAGTTTGCAAAAAATGCACACATAGATCAAAAACGTGCTACCGGCGAGCCTTATATTATTCATCCGGTGGCGGCTACTAAAATACTATTAGATCTACAACTTGATGATAATACACTGGCAGCAGCATTACTGCACGACACAGTTGAAGATACAGATACCAGCTTGGAAGATATCAGGCAGGAATTTGGACAGGAAGTAATGCATCTGGTTGACGGCGTCACCAAGTTATCCCGTATCTCTTATTCATCCCAGGAAGAAGAGCAAGCGCAAAATTTTCGAAAAATGTTTTTGGCCATGGCCAAGGATATTCGTGTGGTTCTGATCAAGCTGGCTGACCGTTTACATAATATGCGCACGATGAAATATAAAGATCCGGACAAGCAGATTTCTACTGCCAGGGAAACTCTGGATATATATGCTCCTTTAGCACATCGCCTCGGCATTTATAAAATAAAGTGGGAACTGGAAGACCTCAGTTTGCGCTACCTGGATCCTGATGCCTATTATGAGTTAGTGGGCAACGTTGCTCAACGCCGGGGAGATCGGGAGAGATACCTGATGGAAATTGTTGCTGAGTTGCGTGACCGTATTTCTGAAATGGGAATTGAAGCTGATATTGAAGGCCGGCCCAAACATTTCTATAGTATCTATCGCAAAATGAAGGCGCAAAAAAAGGATATAGATGAAATTTATGACATCTTTGCCACACGGGTTATAGTTCCTACTGTAGGAGATTGTTATGCGGTTCTGGGTTTGGTTCACGAACTTTATAAGCCTATGCCAGGACGCTTTAAAGACTATATAGCCATGCCCAAAACCAATGACTATCAGTCATTACATACTACTGTCGTCGGAAGCCGCGGGATTCCTTTTGAAGTACAAATCCGTACTAATGAAATGCACTATACAGCCGAATATGGAATAGCTGCGCACTGGCGTTATAAAGAGGGCAGGCAAGATCAGAAGGTTACGTCGGCAGAAATGCGCCTCAACTGGTTAAGGCAGCTGACCGAGTGGCAAAGTGATACACGTGATGCCTCGGAATTTATGGCTGCATTGAAAGAAGGGCTTATAACAGATGAAGTATTTGTCTTTACGCCGCAGGGCGATGTAATCGATTTGCCGGCAGGAGCTGTACCAGTCGATTTTGCCTACCATATTCACAGTGACATCGGAAATTCAATGTATGGTGCTAAGGTCAACGGACGAATGGTTCCGTTGTCTTACGAACTGCAAAACGGTGATATTGTAGAAATACTAACTTCTGATAAAGTTCGTGGTCCCTCCCGAGATTGGCTTTCTATTATAAAAAGCGGCTCAGCGCGCAACAAAATATCTACCTGGTTCAAACGTGAACGGCGTGATGAGAATATGGTGCGCGGCAGGGAAATTCTAGAGCGTGAAATTAAAAATGCAGGTTTTGAACCAGCAGATTTATTGCAAAAAGATATAGTTGCACCTGCCTTGAAACGCTATTCTTACAATTCAATTGAGGATATCTACGCCGCTGTTGGGTATGGTGGCTTGCAGGCAAAACGTGTGATACCGCGTTTCCGTGACGCTTACCTGCGGACCTTGCCGGCCGAAGAACTGGCCGAAAGAGGCTATACGATAACCGGCCGCGGACAGATTGTTTACAGTCCTGAGACGATTTTAACCGAGGAAAAATTGCTCAAAGGCGGAGAAGCGACAGTCATAAGCAAGCCCAAAAAGAAATCTGACAGCGAAAAAGAGATTCCTGTAAAAGTCCAGGGACTGGATAATGCACTGGTAAAACTTTCCAAATGTTGCAATCCGGTGCCGGGGGATGCAATTATCGGCTATGTCACACGGGGGCAGGGAGTAGCTGTTCATAGGATGAGTTGCAGTAATATCCGCCATATTTTAGAGAAATTTGATCGTTCTCAGGAAGATGCGGAACGCGCTGCCCGCTTGATAGACGTTTCCTGGACAGACAGCAACGCGCACAGCACCTATCCGGTAGATATACAAATCATTGCACGTGACCGCACAAGATTGCTGGCAGAGATATCAGCAGCCATCGCTGAAGAACATGCATCTGTGCAGTCTGCTTCTATGTCTTCAGCGAAGGATATAAGTGCCAATATAGCGATGACGGTAAATATCGAAAATCAGGAACAGTTTGACCGTCTGGTGGGACGAATCAAAGCCATCGACAGCGTGGTCAGGGTGACTCGCGGGCATAATTCTTAGTCTAAAATTTTAATAATTCTAGAGCACGTTGATTGATACAATCACTACCGGGCGTCGGCGTGTGTATTCAAAAAGAGCCCTTTGTATTTGATTTTTTATATTTTTTTCTGTCAAGGCATATACCAATGGTTTGCCTCGTTTTTTCTGCTTACTGGCCATGTCGTCAAGTCGCTCGCGGCAGATGTTCACGATGTGGTTCATTTCACTTGAGTAGATAAATCCCCGTGCCTGAATATCAGGTTCTCCCAAAATCTTATCTTTAGCTTTATCTAAAGTTAAAGCAATGGTGACTACACCATCATCGGCCAGGAGGCGACGGTCATGCAATACGTACTCATCGATATCTCCCATGCCGGATCCATCAATGGGGATACCTTCACCTTCAGTAAAACCGGCGAATGACATGCTATCAGGATAAAGTTCCAAAATGTCGCCGTTTTTCAAAATTGCAATATTTTCTGAGGGAGTCCCCATATCGTTGATCAGCTTGGCGTGTGTGTAAAGCATGCGATATTCGCCGTGGCCCGGAATAAAGAACTTTGGACGGACCAATCGGTTTATCAGTAATAACTCATCGCGGAAAGCGTGACCGGAGGCATGTAATTCGGCCAATTTATGGTAAATTACGTCAGCTCCCTGCCGGAACAAAGCATCGATAACCTTATAGATTGCCTGTTCATTTCCCGGAATCATGGACGACGAAAGTACAACGGTGTCACCTGTCATTATTTCGACGCTATGGTGTTCGGAAAAGGCCAATCTCGTCAAGGCTGCCATTGGTTCGCCCTGGCTGCCGGTAGTAAGAAGTACAAGTTGCTCAGCCGGGTAATTGTCCAGTTCGTTCATATTAATTATGGTTTTTGGATTGTAATCCAAATATTCCAGTTGAGTGGCAGCAGCGAAGGTATTAAGCATGCTGCGGCCAAGGATCAATACCTTACGACCATATCTTTCTGCAGCTGTGATAACTTGTTGCAGACGCCACACGTTGGAAGCAAAGGTTGTGACAATTATGCGCCCGCTGGCGTTGGCGAAAATCTCCGAAAATGCTTCACCGACCTTAGATTCGGACATGGAATGTCCTTCGCGTTCAATATTTGTACTGTCAGAGATTAAGGCCAGAACGCCTTCGCTGCCCAGTTCGGCAAAGGTTCCCAAATCAATCGGATCGCCCTTGATCGGAGAATAGTCGACTTTAAAGTCACCCGTAATAATAACAGTCCCAACCGGAGAACGGACAGCTAGTGAAGCTGCATCGGGTACAGAATGATTAATGTGAATAAAACGAACAGAAAATTTGCCGGCGTCAACAGTATCTCCGGCTTTGACCTGTCTTAGATCAGCTTTTGCCAAAAGCTTTTTATCGCGGCTTTCCAGTTTGTTTTCGATAAGCTTTATAGTTAATGGTGTTGCGTAAACCGGAATATCGAATTCATCAAGCAGCCAGGGTATTGCGCCTATATGGTCCTCATGTCCGTGAGTGATAAACAAGCCAGTGATTTTATGGCGATTTTCACGCAGATAAGTGAAATCCGGAATGATTACATCCACACCCAGCATGTCATTGTCAGGAAACCCCATACCGCAGTCGATGATGATAATTTCGTCTTTATATTCGAAGACAGTCATGTTTTTTCCTACTTCATGCATGCCACCAAGTGGAATAACGCGTAGCGGATGATCTTTTGTTTCTCCCGGCGCATCCGAACCGTTACGGTACGGGCGAGTCAAATTTTTATCTTTCCTTTGTTTGCGGGTGGATTTTCCCGATGAATTGCTCATAATATCTCCATATTCTATTGTTAACGGTAGGTTGATAAAAAGGACAACCGCCGTTTATTGGTTG